>JAQVML010000102.1 GCA_028703645.1 Eubacteriales bacterium | reverse complement strand
AGGTCTCCGCGCGCGGCGCACTGACCGCGCCCTTCCACCAGCTCCACGCGCTCATAACCCGCGGAAACCAGCCGCTCGATGAGCAATCTCGGTTCCAACGTGTCACCGACAGAGATCGTAATCTGGCTGTTTGCAAACGCGCCTCTTGGGGCGAGCGCCTGCATGAGCGAGGCCGCACTCGCGGCGATGACACAAGGTTCCCCTTCCAGCAGGGCGCTCAGCGCGGAGATACGCGCGCTGCGGTTTTCGCCGGAGGCCGCGTGTACATAGACCAGCGGCGTTTCGCGCGGCAAAAACAGCTCGGATCGCACGCCAAAGAGCCGCGCGCCTTCGTTGAGTTGCGTCGCGGTCACGTCCGTCGCGGTCACAAACAGCACCTGCCGCGTGCGCGCGAGCGATGCGCAGAGGTGCGCTTTTGCGTTTGCGGCAACGCCAAACGCCGCGACCGGGCCTTTGCCCCCCTCCAGCGCCAAACGCATGCGCTGGTAATCCGTCGCGGAATCGAGTACCTTCAATATTGGGTTGTGGTTCATGCCCGGCGTCAAGCGTCCCCCGTTCATCTTGCTAAGAGTCGGGACGCGAACGGCTTGTTATTCCGTCTTCGTCCCGCCGATGTGTCGTTTGTTGTATTTGGCCTGCGCTTCTTGCAGCTTGCCTTCTAATATCAATCGAACCGCGCCAACCGCGTCGCAAAACGCGTTCGCAAGCAGCGCTTGATCCTGTTTGCTGGGCTTTCCCAACACATGTTTTTTCAGGTCTTCCCCGTTGTTTCCGCCAACGCCGATGCGCACGCGCGGAAAATTTTCGCTGCCGATGGTGCCGATGATGGAGCGCATGCCGTTGTGCGTGCCCGCGCTGCCCTTGTCACGAATGCGAAGAGACCCCACCGGCAGCTCGATATCGTCGTAGAGCACGATGAGGTGTTCCACGGGACACTTGTAAAAATGCAGCACCGCCTGAATGCAGTCGCCAGAAAGGTTCATATAGGTCGTGGGTTTGACCAGAATCACGCGCTCGCCTTGATAGCTTCCTTCGCCATATTCGCCGGAAAAGCCGCGCTTGGTGACCTTGATGCAAAGCTCCTGCGCCAGCGCGTCCAGCGCCTGAAAGCCCGCGTTGTGGCGCGTGCGTTTATAGAGTAACCCCGGATTGCCAAGACCCGCTACGACGAACATTTTACCCTCAAAGCTCTTTTTCTTACTCTGCCTTCAACGATTTTGAAAGCCAAATTATCATAGCACTTTCGCGCGCTCTTGACAACCTTCCATTGTTGGTGATACGCTAATAAAACTATATAAGCAACGACGGAAAGAGTAGCAATCTCGCGCGTTTGAAGAGAGATTCGGGGTCAGGTGAAAGCCCGAAATCGCGCCCTTTGCGAACATGGCTCCCGAGCTTCTCGCGGTGAACGCTCCATTCGCCTCAGCCGCGGCGGGTCTCCGCCCGATACAGCGGAAACTTATGCCCCCTCCTATCGGGGAAGTAAGGTGGTTTTTCGGCTCGTTCTGTATGCGTGCCGTCCTTACATGTGGGCGGCATGCTTTTTATTTGCCTGATTTTTTTATTTGGAGGACACCGAAATGGAAGAGAAAAAGACATTTTACATCACAACCCCAATCTATTACCCCAGCTCGAACCTGCACATTGGTCACGCTTACAGCACCGTTGCGACGGACGCCATCGCGCGCTATCACCGCCAGCGCGGAGACGAAACGTTCTTTTTGACCGGTTCGGACGAGCACGGCCAGAAGATTGAACGCAAAGCCAAGGCCGCGGGCGTCACCCCACAGCAATACGTGGATAAAATCGTCGCGGGATTCAAGGACCTCTGGAAACTCCTCGACATCTCCTATGATAAATTTATCCGCACGACCGACGATTACCACGTCAAGGCCGTGCAAAAGATGTTTCAGCAACTCTACGATCAGGGCGACATCTATAAATCGAAGTACACGGGTTTCTACTGCACCCCGTGCGAAAGTTTTTGGCTGGATCGTCAGGTCAAGGATGCGGGCGGCGTTTGCCCCGATTGCGGCGGCCCTGTGGAGCTCGTCGAGGAGGAGAGCTACTTCTTCCGGCTCTCGAAGTATGCCGATCGATTGATCCAATACATCAAGGATAACCCGACGTTTATCCAGCCGGTCAGCCGCACCAACGAGATGCTGCAAAACTTTCTTCTGCCGGGCCTTGAGGACCTCTGCGTAAGCCGCACAAGCTTCACGTGGGGAATTCCCGTCACGTTTGACGAAAAACACGTGGTCTACGTTTGGCTGGATGCACTTTCCAACTACATTACCGCGCTCGGGTGGGGAAGCGACAACGATTCGCTCTACCGCAAGTTCTGGCCGGCGGACGTCCACATCGTGGGCAAGGAGATCGTGCGCTTTCACACGATCATCTGGCCGATCATGCTCATGGCGCTCGGCGAACCGCTGCCAAAGCAGGTGTTCGGTCACGGTTGGCTCGTGCTCGACGGCGGCAAGATGAGCAAAAGTAAGGGCAATGTGGTCGACCCTGTGCAGCTCTGTGCGCGCTACGGCGTGGACGCGATTCGCTATTTCCTGCTGCGCGAAGTCCCGTTTGGTTCGGACGGCACGTTCTCCAACGAGGCGCTGATTGCGCGCATCAACACCGACCTCGCCAACGACCTCGGCAATCTGCTCAGTCGTACGGTCGCGATGATCGATAAGTATTTCGGCGGCACGCTGCCCGCGCCCGGTGCGGTTGCGGAAGAAGACGCGGCCCTCATTGCGCTGGCCAAAGAGCTGCCCGCCAAGGTGGACGCGCAGATGATCGAGCTGCACATTCCCGATGCGCTCGCGGAGATTTGGAAGCTCGTTGGCGCCTGCAACAAATACATCGACGTGACCGCGCCGTGGACGCTCGCCAAGAGCGAAGCGGGTCAGGAGCGTCTCAAGACGGTGCTGTATAACCTAGCGGAGAGCCTCCGAATTGTCGCAATTCTGCTCACGCCGTATCTCACCCGCACACCCGCGAAAATGTTTACCCAGCTGGGTACGGCTCCCGCGCAGGCGACGTATGAGTCCGTCGCGTGGGGTGGCAGCGTTCCAGGTTCTGCCGTACACAAGGGTGAAGCACTCTTCCCGCGCATCGACGCGGAGGCGGAGCTCGCCTATTTCGCAGCAGAAGCGGAAAAAGCGAAGGCGGCGTTGGCTCCGGCGAAGGATGCCCCCGCGGCAGCGGCAGCGCCCGCCCCGGCGGAAACGGCCCCGGCTGCGCCCGCAAAACACGGGCATGGCGACGACGAAACCCCGTCCGAGATCGAGTATGACGACTTTGCGAAGATCGATCTGCGACTGGCGAAAGTCATCGCCTGCGAAGAGATTAAGAAGAGCAAAAAGCTGCTCAAATTAACACTTGAAGTCGGTTCGGAAACGCGCACCGTCGTCTCCGGCATCAAGCAGTGGTACGCGCCGGACGACCTCGTCGGCAAGACCGTCGTGCTGGTGGCAAACCTCAAACCCGTCACGCTCTGCGGGGTCGAAAGCCGCGGCATGATCCTCTGCGCCTCGGATGCGGCGGACGAAAACCTCTCCGCGCTGACGACGCTCGCCGAGATGGAGAGCGGGCTAAAAGTGCGATAAATAACGCGGTTGGAAAGGAGCATTCCCATGTCCGAATTTACCGTTTGCGACGGACGAACCCTGATTTTGCGCGATCCAACGCTGGACGACGCGCAGAAGTTGATCGATTTTCTCAAGGTTGTCGGCAGCGAGACGGATTTTTTGCTTGCGGATGAAAACGGAATCGAAGGCCTCACGCTCGAAGGCGAACAGGACTGGATCACCGCCACGCTGAGCGCCCCGAACACGAAGATGTTCGTCGGCACGATCGACGGCGAAATCGTGCTGGTCTGCGACGTTCGCGCGGCAGCGAGAAAACGAATTGCGCACGTCGGCGGGGTAAGTATCTCGATCAAGCGCGCTTACTGGCACCTCGGCATCGGCAGCATCGCCATGCGCGCCATGATCGATTTTGCCAAGGACACCGGCTTTCTGCGGATGCTCTCGTTGGAGGTGCACGAAGAAAACGGGCGGGCCATCGCGCTCTACAAGCGCTTCGGCTTTGTTGAAGCAGGCCGGCACAAGAAAAAAATCAATGTCCGCGGCACGTATTATGACGAGATTTTGATGGATCTCGATCTCACGCAGCAAGCATAACGAAGAATACAGGAAGTTTCACCATGCAGTTATTTGATACCCACGCGCATTTGCTCGACGACAAGTTTGACGAGGATCGCAGTTCGCTCATCGCATCGCTTCCCGGTGCGGGTGTGCGCGGCTTTGTCGAAGCGTGCGTCGAAGCGGAAGATATTCCGAAGATACAGGCGCTCACGCTGCTCTACGACTTTGTCTTTGGCAGCGCTGGCATCCATCCGCACTCCGCCAGCAAAGCGGACAACACCAATCTCCTGCGCGTAGAGCGCGCGCTGGAGCAGAAAAAGATCGTGGCGGTCGGCGAAATCGGGCTGGACTACCACTACGACTTTTCCCCGCGCGAAGTGCAGCGGGAGGCGTTTGCCAATCAGCTTGACCTCGCAATCGCCGTAAAAAAGCCCGTCATCATCCACGATCGCGAGGCGCACGGGGATGTGATGAGCTTGCTCGCCGCGCGAAAAGGCCGATTGGGCGGCGTGCTGCACTGCTATTCCGGCAGCTATGAGGACGCGGTGCGATACATCGACATGGGGTACTACATTGCATTTGGCGGCGCGCTGACGTTTAAAAACGCCACCAAGCAGCGCGCCATTGCGGAGAAATTGCCGCTGGAGCGGCTCGTGATCGAGACCGATTGCCCGTATATGACGCCGGAACCGCACCGCGGCGAGCGCAACAGCCCGCTGCTGATCCACCTCACGTTAGAAATGCTGGCGAAGGTACGCAATATTCCGCTGGAAGAAGCGGCAGCCGCCACCTATCAAAACGCGATGGATCTCTTCGGAATCTCGCTGTAAAAACATAACGCATCAAAAAAGGGCGCTCGAAACGGAGCGTCCTTTGTGTTGCCAATTTGGGTTTTCGTGTGGTTTGCTCTTCCTTACCGTGCGATGATGGTATCCAAGAGCTTTTGCCAGGTATCCTGTGCCAGATGGAACTGGGAGGCATGTTTTTTCGCGTTTGCCTGATATTCCTCCAACTCGTCGATGATCTTCAAGAACCCGTCGTTGTTGAAATACTGCGCGAGCTTTGGCGAAATCTCCGCCAGCGTCTTTCGCATTTTTGCAATCTGCGCGTCATATCCTTCCGGATTCGTCAGATAGACAAGCAGCGGTTTGTAGCGAACCCAGCCGATGCAGGCACTCAAAAACCGCGCGATGATCGCTTGCGAATCCGCCTTGATCGGCGCAAGCTCCGTTGGCAGCACGCCGCTGAGGATATATTTATAGCTCGAAAATCCGTCGTGGAACGCATAGACCGGAATTTCCATCACCGTTCGGTCATGCAGCATGGTGGAGAGAAACGTGTCTTCCCCGCGCGCGCCGGGCGGATTGAAAAACGGAAACGTTCGCTCCGGCTTCGTCAGGTTGATGCAGAGATTTGCGCCGGAGATAAACTTGCAGCGGTTGATCTCCTGAACCTCCGCGGACTGCCGCTTCATCAGCACCTCGGTCGAAGCGTAGGTAACGCCGCCGGATTGCATCAGCCGCCGCATATTGTCCCAATTGAGAATGTCGTTGCTGATCGCCTCGATAAACGATTTGAAATCCGCTTCGGTAAAGTTTTCGTTAAATGGAATCTGCGGAATCGGCGAAATATAGCCGCAGTGCAGCCCGTTGGTGTAGTCCACGTTCGGAATCTCCAGCAAGTGGGAGAGGATGACGTGCTGTCCGCTCCAGAGGCAGACATCCTTGCTCTTCGTGACCGCGAGCGGGTATTCGTCGTCGTCCAAAAAGAGCAGGTAGTCCATGTGGTTTTCCAGCGCGGCAAAGAGAATTGCGTTGCGCTTGCCTGCGTAGCCGGAGCCGAACACGCAACGAAGTTCCGACTTTTTAAACAGGTCGTGCC
>JAQVML010000101.1 GCA_028703645.1 Eubacteriales bacterium | reverse complement strand
CTCAATGGAAAAATTCAGGTTCTTGAGGATCGGTCGCTGCTCGACATAGCGAAAACTGAGTCCCGTTGCCTCTAGGATGGGTTCATTGGCCGGCTTCTTCTCACGCTCCGGCTGCGCCGCGTCCCAGGCACAGATGGCGGCTTGAACGGCGGTTACATCCAGCGTATCAATGCGGCCCGCATGCAGCGCCTCCGTCACGGTGATGCCGGCATATTTCAGCGCGGTGACGTAGAGCGGCTCGCGGATGCCGAGCGTTTTGAGGATATTTGCCGCCATGAGCGCGTCCGGCGTGAGATCGGCGACGATTTTGCCTTCCGACATGACGATGACGCGGTCAATCCGACGATGGAGCACGTCCTCAAGTCGGTGCTCGATGATCAAGATCGTCTTTTGATAATCTTCGTGAATCTGGTCGATGAGCTCGATGGCGGTCTTTCCCGTCGCGGGGTCGAGGTTTGCCAGCGGCTCGTCAAAGAGCAGCGCTTCGACATCGTGTACCATTACGCCCGCAAAGGAGACGCGCTGTTTTTGTCCGCCGGAGAGTTCGAAGGGAGAGGCACTCAGAAGGTCGTCCATGTTGACCATTGCGGCGGTCTTCTTCACCACGCTCTTCATCTCGCTCTGCTTGACGCACTCGTTTTCCAGCGCAAAGGCGATATCCTCACCCACTGAAAGCCCGATGAATTGTCCATCCGGGTCTTGCAGCACGGTGCCGATATGCTGACTCAGCGCAAAGATGCTGGATTGTTTCGTCTCGATGTCGCAAACCTTGAGACTACCCTTGATCTCGCCGGGATACGAAAACGGAATCAGCCCATTGATGCAGTTGCCAAGCGTGCTCTTTCCGCTGCCGGAAGGGCCGACAATGAGTACCTTTTCGCCCTCGTAAATAGTCAGATTGATGTCGTGGAGCGTTGGTTCCGCTTGCGAAAAATACTGAAACGAAAAATCGCGGAACTCAACGATGGGTTTTCGGTTAGATTCCACGCTGCGGCTCCCTTCCCGCGGACTTTTTTACCGCGATGGTCCACGGGGCGCCGGTACCGACATTGTAGGCGCGGGCGAAGTCGCCCTGATTGATCGCAACGGCCATTCGGTCAAGGCTGTTGACGTAGACGAGCGGTTCGCCGACGAACGCGTCCGCAAACGATTTGGCATAGATCAGCGAATTGCGGTAGACGAGACGCGCGCCGTTCATGATCATGATCTCGACCAGTTCGCCGTGCTTGACGCCGAGCTTAAGGAAAAGTTCGCGCGGGATGCTCGTCCAGAGGCTGCCAAAGCGTACATCCAGCACGTCGATGTCTCCGCGAATCCATCCGTTCTCCATCACCGGTTCATCCATCGGCAGCTCAACCACGCTCTGCGGGTCTACCTCCGGGCCGATGCCTGCAAAGTCGATTACGCCCGAGGCAAGCCTTGCTCCGGTATAGGCGTAGATATCCCGCCCGTGGAAGGTGTAGCTTTCGCCGGAACCCGGCAGGCGGTTGATCCGCTCGTCGATTTCTCGTGCGGCGACGATACCACTGATGCGCTTGATGTGCGTGAGTGTACCGTTATCCGGCGTAATGATATACTGCCCCGCGCGGGTCTCTACGCCGATGCTGCGGCGCGTTGAGCCCACGCCCGGGTCGACGACGGAGACGAACACCGTGCCCTTAGGCCAGTAGCCGACCGTTTGAATCAGGCGATAGCTCGCCTCCCAAGCATTGTATTGCGGAATTTCGTGCGTGAGGCTGGAGATGTTGAGCTGTTCAGATACAGAATACGCGACGCCGTACATTGCGCTGACCGCGCCGTCCGCGAGACCGAAGTCGGACATAATGACGAGGGGTTTCATGGGTGTCCTCCTATCAATATGGGGTTTATTTGTTCACCGCGTTAGAGACGTACGGTGTAACTGATCTTATAGTATTCCGGGCGCATATAGTGCTTGCATCGCGCAAGCGGCGTGCCGTCCGCGGCATACAACAGACACTCCAACAGATGAACGGGGGTGCCTTCCTCCACACGCAGATACTCCGTCTCGGTTTCGTTGACGAAGATGAGCTTGAACGCGATGGTTTGATAGCTTGCCGCGGCATACAGCTCTTCGTTCAAAAAGCGATTCATCGCGTCCGCAGAGGAGACATCCACCTCCAAACGCGAGAGCAGATTGACCGGAACCTGCACAAACGAGTAACCAACCACCGCATCGCAGCTTTGATACACGAGGTAGCTCGCAAGCAGAATATCGCTTTTGCCCAGCGCGAGCTTGCTCTGCGCGATGTCCGTCGGCGGCGTGAAATTATAGGAGATGTCGGTCTTGTCAATCGCGACGGTGGGGAACGCGGTTAGCGGGTTGGAGGAGGCCGCACGTTTCGGCTCCTCTTTCCGCTCCACCACCATGGTGCCTTTGCCGCGCGCACGTACCAAAAGACCATCCTCACATAGGATGGCCATGGCTTGCCGCAGGGTGTTGCGGCTGACGTTATATTTTTGCGCGAGCGCGATTTCGCCGGGCAGGCATTCGCCCTGCGGATAGACCCCGTTGACGATGTCCGAAAACAGGGAGTTATAAATTTCTACATAGGCAGGTACGCTTGTTGGTTGCAAATGAATATTCATACCTCGCGCCTTTCTTGATTTCAGCGCAATTGTATGATATGTTCAACATTTAGTCAAGCAGAAATTTTGAGATTGTTTGCTAAAAATTCGGCAGGTTACGTATGATATAAGTACAGTATTGGAAGTTGTTCACCAATATGAAACAATGCGTGCATTTGATACGAAATAGATGTTAATAGAGAACGTTTGCTGCAACAAGGCTTGACTTTATTTGGATCGAAGGCTTATGTTTTGGTAGGAGCCCAGCGGAATGCGACGTTGATTGAACGCAGCGCATTTGAGCAAGACGATGCTCCGTTGGTCACAAGAAACCAATCATTGAGGGAATGGATATGCCGAAGATATTGGTCGTAGAAGATGACATTGATTTAAACAACCTCATTCGAACCGTGCTGGAAGGCAAGGGACACGAAGTGTTTTCGGCGCAAAACGGAAAGATTGCGCTCGATACGCTCGATACGACGCATATTGACCTGATCATCTCCGATATCATGATGCCGCAACTGGACGGCTTTTCAATGCTGACCGATTTACGGCAGGCGAATATGGAGATGCCGGTGCTGCTGATTACCGCCAAAGGAAGTTTGGCCGATAAAAGCAAGGGCTTTTCGAGCGGCGCGGACGACTATATGGTAAAACCGATCGACATCAAGGAGCTGGAACTGCGGGTGAACGCCCTGCTTCGACGCTCGCGCATCGCCAACGAGCGTCGCTTGAGAATGGAAGATGTGATACTCGATGCGGATACGCTTACGGTAACGAAAGATCAAGACGTACAGATTCTTTCTCCGAAAGAGTTCTATCTTCTCTTTAAACTCTTGTCCTATCCGGGCCGCGTGTTTACGCGGTTTGAGATCATGAGCGAAATTTGGGGCTATGATTCGGAGAGCGATGAGAAGACGATCAACGTGCATATCAGTAAGTTGCGCTCGCGATTTGAAAACTGGCCTGAATTTGAGATTTTAACGATACGCGGATTAGGGTATAAAGCGATTGTAAGAGGTGATATCGATGCGGGAAAGTAATCGCCCGATTCAGACACGGCTGCCGATTCTATACTACTTAACGCTTTTTTTGTTTGTCGTAACGATCGTATCGGCAGGATTGCTGTATGGTATCTGGCTCTTGAGCATAGACCTCGGAATCTTGAAGAGCGACTCGTTGACGCTGGATCGATTGCTGCTTTTGGCGCTGATCGTCAGCGCGATTATTTCCACAGTGGTCGTTATGATTCTCGGGAATCGGTTCATCTTCAAAAGTATTCGAGAAGTCAGCGACGCGTCCGCCCGCGTTGCGGGGGGAGACTATACCCCGCACCTTGCGATACCAAAAGAACGTGAAATCGGAGAACTCGTGGAGAACTTTAACCATATGACGGAACAGCTCAGCAAAAAAGAAACGCTGGCTTCCAATTTTATTACCAGCATCTCGCATGAGTTTAAAACGCCGTTGGCTACGATTCGAGGGTATGCGCAATTGCTCAATGAAGAGATTCCGGCGGAAAAACGGGGAGAGTACGTTTCGATCATAACCAAAAAAGTAGATGTTCTCACCGACCTTGTTACCAATGTTCTGGAACTGTCCAAGCTGGAGAACGCCAACGGTGCTCTTTCACGCGAGTGGTTTTCGCTCGACGAGCAAATCCGCAAGAACATCCTGTTTTTGGAACCCAACTGGAGCGAAAAACAGATTGAAATGATTCCCGAACTGATCCCTCTGCGCATTTACGGCAACCAGGAATTGATGGGCGAAATCTGGCAAAATTTGTTGGATAATGCGATTCGCTTCACATCGCCAAAGGGCAGAATCATCGTGACCATGGAGGTCGCCGAGGATTGCGTATCTGTCGCGTTTCGCGACACGGGAGTTGGCATGGATGAAGAGACGCAAACACATATCTTTGAGAAGTTTTATCAGGGCGCAAACCAGACATCCAAGAAGGGGTCCGGGTTGGGGCTGGCGATTACGAAGCAGATTCTGGAGATTTGCGGAGGGACGATTGCGGTGCAGTCCGCCCCGGGCGCAGGAACAACGATGCGGGTCAATATACCGATTTATTCGGGAAAATAGCGCGATATTGTTGGGAAACGGATATTAACATATGTTTAACCTTGCTGCAATAGGATGCAATCAGAAAACAGCAAGGAGGACGCATATGAGTGACTTTACATTATCGGAGAACATGAAGGCGTTTGGTGTCAAGCAGGTACTTTCTTATATCGATAAAGACCCCGAGAAGAATGTACCGAAGATACTGGACTGGTTGATTCGCACGGATAAAAACGGAGTTGTCTCCAACCAGGCCCGTACCATCAAAAACGCATTTCAGGACGGGGATAACAACTGGCGGCGCCTGATCCTGAGCCTTTGGACCGATATCGACGACGGCGTTCGCCGCAGACTGTTTGAGAACTTTGTAATCAATGGCAGCCTGATCGGTTCGCCGCGGCAGATTAAGACCTCGGAAAAAGAGAATTGCAACGTTCCGTGGGCAATTTTGATGGACCCGACTTCGGCATGCAATCTGCACTGCATCGGATGCTGGGCTGCGGATTACGGCAATCGTATGAACATGTCGCTTGAGCAAATGAACGATATTGTGCGTCAAGGAAAAGAGATGGGAACGTATTTCTATATCTTTTCCGGCGGCGAACCGTTGGTGCGCAAGAAAGACGTCATGCTGCTTTGCGCCGCTCATCCGGACTGCGCATTTCTTTCGTTTACAAACGGTACTTTGATCGACGAGGAATTTGCCGACCAAATGCTGCGCGTGCAGAACTTTGTACCTGCGATCAGCGTAGAGGGTTTTGAAGACGCGACCGACGCCCGCAGAGGAAGCGGAACGTTTCAGGCGGTCGTAAAAGCCATGGAGATTCTCAAGAGAAAGAAACTGCCGTTCGGGATCTCTTGCTGTTATACGCGGCAGAATACGGAGATCATTGGCAGCGAAGCGTATTTCGACGAGATGATTCGGCTGGGCGCAAAGTTCATGTGGCTGTTTACCTACATGCCGGTCGGCAAAAATGCGGTGCCGGAGCTGATGGTCACGCCGGAACAGCGGGCATATATGTATCGTAAGGTTCGGGAATACCGCAAGACAAAGCCGATTTTCACCATGGACTTCTGGAATGATGGCGAGTTTGTTGGCGGGTGCATTGCAGGCGGCAGATCGTATCTGCATATCAACGCGAACGGGGATATCGAGCCTTGCGCGTTCATTCATTATTCCGATTCGAATATCAAAACAAAGACCTTATTGGAAGCGTATCAATCGCCTTTGTTCATGCAGTATCGCAATGGCCAGCCGTTTAACGAAAACCACTTAAGACCATGCCCGCTGCTGGATAATCCGGAAAAGCTTGCGTATATTGTGGATGTATCCGGCGCCGCGTCAACCGACATGGAAAGCCCGGAAGATGTTCACGAT
>JAQVML010000100.1 GCA_028703645.1 Eubacteriales bacterium | reverse complement strand
GTTCGCGTCGGTATCCGCCAGCGCGGATATGGCGGAGCCGATCTCGTCCGTGTCCAGCGTGGGGCGGTTGTTCATCTTTCCGGTTCCGTCCTTTGCTTCCTCGGGCACGCCATAGAGCGTATCGGTCGAGATGCCCGCGGCTTCCAGTGCGGTATCCAGAGCGGCTTTCGCAGCAGAAAACGTCGCGGAGAGCGTGCCCAGATTTTCCTTATCTTTTTCCGAAACCGCTTCCTGCTTCGCCGTCCACGCATCCACATATGCGCTCAACAGCGTGGTCAGCGTCGCCTTTGCGTCTTCATCCGTCAATGCCGCGATGGCTCCCTCAATCCGATCGATGTTGAGGCCTTCCATCTCCGCGTTGCGTTTTCCGGTTTGTTTGTCCGTCTTTCCGGAAGCGCCCGTTCCACTCTGCGTGCCGTCGCCGCCGGGTTGTGTCTTAGTGCCGGAGCTCTGCCCTTCCGGCTTTCCGCCTCTACCATTATCCGCAAGAGCGGTGGTGCTCAAAGCGAGCGTAAGAAGAATTGCGATCACTGCAATGAGGGCTCGCTTCGTGCGTCCGCGCAGACTTGCCGCGCGCGTATGAGTCCGATGTTCCTTCATGTGTTAGGATCTCCTTTGCTTTTCGTGTTGTCGGAACGAAATTGCTTGTCAAAACATTGTTCCGATTCGCCGGATTGATACCCGGACACTATCTTGATACGAAAGAAGCGCTCACGAATTGGGGGTCACATGACAAAAATATCGCTGCGCACAAAAACGTCACAATTCACACGCAAAAAAACAAGGCGCAAGACGTTTGCCTCGCACCTTGTTGGATGAATCGATTGTTCGTCGGTCATCGCCGTGAATTCACGTTTCGTTACGGTCAAAGAAGACATCTGATCGATTTCTCTTCCTATTTTCTTTCGCATTCAATTCAGCTCACCGCGCATCATATAAAGTTCTTTTGCTTCCTTTTCTTTCAAGAAAAGGAAGTTAGCGAATCCGCAATCCCTTCGGAATGTGATTCTTCAAGACGCCGTCCACCGCCTTGCCCCAGCCGACGGGATAGCCGAGCACCGTCGCGGGACACCAGCCGGAGAGCGCGGACTCGCAAGCGACTGTCTCACCCGCGAGAAAACGCGTCAACGCGTCGTCTGTTACGTCCACCGTGGCTCGAAACGCGTCGGCAGGGTTCGCCATCGCGAGCGCATGATCCGGCGTGAACCTTCCGTTTTTTAGTTCGCCCGCGAGCACGCCCGCGCGAACGATATGCAAGCTTTTGAGCTCCTTCGGAATCCATCGCGGCAAGATCAGCACACGCCCGTCCGCCAGAAGCATTGCAATCGGAGGATCGGTCACAAACGTCTCCCGCCAAAACGCCTCAAACGCCGGTATCCGTTCGGGCGCAGGTTTCGTAAACGGCGCGGCGTTTTTGCACGCGTCCTCCGCGCGAACCAGCGAGGCCATAAACTGCCCTTCTCCGACGGAAGAATGCGGATACATCCGTCTGGATTCCAGCAGCGTATAGTCCAGGTGCGCGGCGCAAAACGATTCGATCGCGCCCTCGTTTTCCTCACGCGAAAAGGTGCAGGTGGAGTAGACGAGCCGCCCACCGCTCTTGAGAAGCCGCGCCGCGCTCTCGAGAATTTGCCATTGCCGCGCAGCGCAGGAGAGCACGTGTTCCTCCGACCACTCCATCACTGCGGTCTCGTCCTTACGAAACATTCCCTCGCCGGAGCAGGGCGCGTCGACCAGAACCACATCAAAACACGCGCCAAGCGAGGCCGCCAGCGCGTCCGGACGCATACACGTCACGATCGCGTTGGTCACGCCGAGTCGCTCCAAGTTGCCGACGAGCGTCTCCGCTCTGCTGCGCACGGGTTCGTTGGCCACGAGCAACCCCGTGTTTTGCATCCTGGCGGCGAGCTGTGTCGTTTTGCCGCCCGGCGCCGCGCAAAGGTCGAGCACCGTCATGCCCGGCTCCACACGGGTCAGCGACGCGGGCGCTTGCGCGGCGGGTTCCTGCACATAGCAAAGCCCCGTCGCATGCAGCGGATGGCGGCCGATGGCAACCTCGTCCTCAAAAAAGAAACTCTCCGGCAGGACTCCGGTCGGCGTCAACAAAAAGTCTACGTTCGCGAGAAAGCGCTCAATCGTGGTCTTGAGCGTATTCACGCGAAGTGCGCGGCGGGAAGGTTCCTCCATTGCGCGCAGATACGCTTGAAATTCCTCTTCGCCCAATTGCGCCCGCATCCGCGCGCGATACGCTTCCGGCAGTTTCGGCATCCGTCGGCTCCTTTTATTAAAAATCAGATGCTTTATTTTATCACAGCTGTCGAAAGGATGACAGAACCGCCAAGCACAAAAGAAAAAGAGCCGCCTTTTCCGGCCAGCTCCTCAGCTCTGTTTTTACTTCTCTTTCTGAGCGGGAATCGCGTTGATATCGTACGGCGTCTCCTGATAGACGAAATAGTTTAGCCAATTCGAAAACAAAAGCGAACCATGCGCACGCCATGTGATCATCGGCTGGAGCGTATCGTCGTCGTTGGGATAATAGTTTTTCGGCAGCTCGATGGGTTTGCCTGCGGCCTTGTCGCGGCGATACTCCAGCTCCAGCGTCTTCGCGTCATATTCGCTGTGACCCGTAACGAACACGCGCCGCCCGTTATGGGACACGGCGAGATAGAGTCCCGCCTCCTGCGAGGTCGCGAGGATGTCGAGGTCTCGAATCTTCGCCGCATCCGAGACGAGAATCGTCGTGTGGCGCGAGTGCGGCGCCATGAACTGCTCGTCAAACCCGCGCAAGAGCTTGTGGGAGCGATCCAGCACCACATGCGGAAAGATGCCAAACAGCTTCTTCGGCAACGGTCGCTTTTCGATGCCGTAAAAGTGATACAGCGCCGCCTGCGCCGCCCAGCAGATGTAGAGCGTAGAAAACACGTTATGATCCGCCCAATCCATGAGGCGCACCAATTCGTCCCAGTAATGCACATCCTGAAAATCCAGATTCTCCACGGGTGCGCCCGTGATGACGAGGCCATCGAAGTGCTCGTCCTTCACCTCGTCAAACGTGCGATAAAACGAGTCCAGATAATCCTGCGAGATGTTCTGGCTCTGATACGTGCCGGTGCGGAGCAGCGTCACCTCCACCTGAAGCGGCGTGTTGGCCAGCAGGCGCAAAATCTGCGTCTCCGTCGTCTGCTTGGTGGGCATGAGGTTGAGAATCGCGATGCGAAGCGGGCGGATGTCCTGCTTTGCCGCGCGCTCCTGCGGCATGACGAAAATATTCTCCTGCGCGAGCAGATCGCCCGCGGGTAACCCATCCGGAATTTTAATTGGCATATGATCAATCCTCTTTCGTATCGTCCTGTTCGTTTTTTTGGCGTTTTCCCGTCTTCGGCATCGATTTGCAAAGGCATAAAAAAACACCGTCCGGCTACTTCCTCCATGCGCGCATGCGCAAGTATGGAATTCAGCCATCGGCGCCCGTTCTATTCAATATGAAGTTTCGCACGCTACAAACGCAAAATTCTCCCGGCAGGTGGGCGCAATCGCCCTGCTCGGCCGCGGGAACAGCCGAATCTCCCCCGCTCTAGAGGGCAGCCGCCACCGCATCCGCTTGCTCCGCGTGCTTTCGCATTCGCATGGCAAGGCCGGCGTTTACGCGGGCAAACGCGGCGCGCGAAATCAAGCGTCCCGCTTTTGCTGCGCGCGGACTGATTGGATACGCGTTTCGGTTTTGTGCGTTTGCCTCTCTCATTTGGGAATAACCTCTATTATTAGTTGCGTTTTCGTCCGCCTTTTTCGGCGTTTTCATCATCCTATCAGAACAACCCCATTTTTTCAAGCATAAATAAAGGATTTTCGCCTTAGAAACGTGGATTTTCCCGTGCTTCCATCCTATAATACAGGCAAAGCGCATCGTAAAAAACGCATCTTTCTCCATCCTGCGTTTGAGCGGAGTTTGCAATTGTGTTGCATTCTTCTCTCACGGAAACGTTGACAGGACGGGATGGGAAGCGTATGATATACGCGTATTAGTACGAATAATACACTCATATCTCGAAGGATCGATCCTTTGAGAAATGGGGAGAGAATATCGCTGACAAACAATACTTCAAACGGTGAAACCGCCAGCGATTCAGGAGGAACGATGCAGGAAAACACGCTGATCGACATGCGAAACGTGAAAAAAGTGTATCACGTTGGCTCTGTGGATGTACACGCATTGCGCGGGGTAGATCTGCAGATTGCGTCCGGCGACATCTGCTCCATCATCGGCCGCAGTGGCTCCGGCAAATCAACCATGCTCAATGTGCTCGCCGGGCTGGAAAAGGTGAGTTCCGGCGAAATCATCATCGCGGGCAAACACTTGGAGCGCATGACACAGGGCGAACTGATCATGTTTCGACAGAAGCGCGTCGGCTTCATCTTTCAGTCCTTTAACCTCATGCCATACTACACCGCGCTGGAAAATGTAGCGCTTCCGCTCTCATTCAGCGGTATGCCGCTGGCCCAGCGCAACAAGCGCGCCAAGCGCATGCTTGATCTCGTGGGCTTAAAGACGCACATGAATCACAAGCCCGGCGAGATGAGCGGCGGACAGCAACAGCGCGTTGGCATTGCGCGTGCGCTGGTAACCGACCCGCAGATCGTGTTTGCGGACGAGCCGACAGGCAACCTCGACAGCAGCACGTCAGATGAGGTCATGCACGTGATCATCAACATTCTGCGCGAGCAGAAAAAGACGCTGGTCATGGTCACACACGATCAACACATTGCGGAATTCGGCGACAAAATCATCCATCTGCTCGACGGCAGAATCACGGATATCGTCATCAATGCAAAAGAAGGCACCACACAAAACGAACCGCGTGTTCGGGAAACTGAGGGTATTTTGAATGCGTAACACAAACAAGATCAAACTGATTGCGATGTTGGTCGCGTTGGCACTTTTGCTGACCGCGCTGCCGATGGCAACCACGCTGGCGGTAACTGAGCCGTCGGAATCGCCATCCGCATCACCGGCAACGCCAGAACCAGCGGCACCAACGCCAGAACCAGCGGCACCAACGCCAGAACCCGGCGATGGGCATATTTTTCTCCTTCAGGATGTTTCTGACGAGGAGAAAGGTTATCTGCAAACTCAATCCGCTTATGCCGGAGAAAAAATCGAGTTTTATGTTCCGATTCTCAACAAGAATTTAGAGAGCGCAACCGGTCTGGGATGCACATTGCCAGTTCCTTCTCCGGCGAACTCGGATGCGTATCCATTCGCCTCTGCGCCATCGATCGGTGCCTATAAAACTTGGGACTCCGTCAACAGCGAGCTGATTGATTGGAGCGCAGATACACTTGCAATCGGGGATCGCGCATATTTCAAAGTAAGCGGCACGTTGCTTTCTACCGTAACTCCCGGCGATAAGACGCTGAATTTCGTTGTCACCTATAATGGTGGCATGAAAGATAATATCCCGGTAACCATTGTTGTCCGTGAAAAGTCTGAGGGCGGTTCCAGCAGCGGCGGCGGCAGCGGCTACAAGAGCAAGCCGAAAGTCATCATTGAATCCTATAACTTCAGTGAAGACGCCATCTATGCCGGCGACACCGTCACCCTGCGCCTTGTGGTTGCCAACACCTCCAAGCGCGAGGCGATCACCAACCTGCAGCTCGACTTTAGCAACGATTCGGGCGCAATTCTTCCCGCGCCGGGTGGTAGCAGCAGTGTCTTCATCGGCACCATCGACAAGGACGACGCCTATGTCCTCTCCGTTAAGCTGCAAGTAGCCCCCGACGCGGAGGCAAAGTCCCAACTGCTCACCATCAAGCTCTCCTACGAGGGCACGAAGAATCGCAGCGACTTTGACGAGACCGCAAGCGTCAGCGTGCCGGTGCTGCAAAAAGCACGCGTGCGCATCAACGACCCGATCGTCTATGATGATCCCTGGGTTGGCGCAAACGTCTCCATGGGCGTCACGCTCTATAACCTCGGCAAATCCCAGTTGTATAACTGCATGGTGGACATCGTTGGCGAGGGACTCACGCTGGAAGAA
>JAQVML010000099.1 GCA_028703645.1 Eubacteriales bacterium | reverse complement strand
TTTGAACTCTGAAGAGCAAAAAAAGTTGGAGAAACAGAAGATCAGGCTCATGCGCGTTTGCGTGGCGCTTCTTTCCGTTGTTTCGCTGGTTGTTCTCGCCAGCGCGGCAATTCTTGTGCCAAAGCTGCTGACCACCGTGACGCAGGCAAACCAAGCGCTCGAAACCGTGCAGCAGATCGACGTAAAAGGCATCACAGCCAATATCGATGCGTTGTCGATTCAGGCGACCGACACATTTGAGTCCGTCGGCGAAGCGGTGCAGGTGCTCAACGCGCTCGACATGCAGTCCCTCAATGCAACCATTGCGGAGCTGAAAACCGGCGTGCAATCGTTCTCCCAACTCGACATTGCGACGTTGAATAACGCGATTGCAAACCTAAACGCAACGGTGGAGCCGCTCGCAAGATTCTTTGGCAAACGATAATCCCAGATTCTTTGCGGGCAATTACTGCCCGCTTTTTCGCGCTCAGTGTTTCAGAATTATTTATCTTGAAGGCTGATTCCTGTTTTTCTGCAGTCCTCAGTCTTCAAGAGAGTTCATAAGGAGAGTATCATCCGTTATGGCGGAACTTCTTTCTATTTGCTATGTCGTTCTATTCGCAGCCTCCGGCATCGGCATCAGCCGCTCGTTCTTCTACCGGGAAAAACCGCTCGTGCGCATTTGGCTCGGCCTCGCGCTGGGCATGGCGATGTTGATTTGGTTCCCTGCGCTGTTTTCGTTCGCGCTCGGGTTCTATCTGCCCGCGCAGTTATTGGGGCTGCTGCTCGCTTGCCTCCTCGGTGGCGCAGGCTTTTACCGTTCACGAAAGCGCGCGTTATCCGCTTCTTCCTGGAAGGCGGAGATCCCCTTCTTCCTCGCGGGCGGCGTGATCCTCGCCATCTGCCTCATCTTGCTCTCCACGCATACCATCGTGCTGCGAAATGGCGCGCTCTACGTCGGTCAATCGACCTATGGCGATCTGGCGATGCACCTCGGCTTTATCTCCAGCATCGCGACGCAAGGTACTTTTCCGCCGATGTATTCCATTTGCCCGGATAAGCCTGTCTGCTATCCGTTCCTTTCGGAGAGCGTCGGGTCAACGATCTATCTGTTTGGCACCAGTCTTCGCTTTGCAACCATGCTGACGGCGGGTTACGCCTTGTTGCTCGTGGTCACGGGCGTTTACTGCTTTTTTCAGGAGTGGCTTGGCGAGTCGCGCAAATCCGTGTTCGCGATGCTTCTGTTCTTTATCGGCGGCGGGTTCGGTTTCTGGTATTTCTTTGATCTATTAAAGGATCATCCGGAAAATCTCGCGCGTCTCTTTACCGCGTTTTACGAAACGCCGACCAACTTTGTTTCAAACGGGCTTCGCTGGGTCAACCCGATTGCGGATATGATGATTCCGCAGCGCGCGCTGCTCTTCGGCTGGTCGATCCTGTTTCCGTGTTTGTTCCTGCTGCATCGCGCGGCAATCAAGAAGGAAACAACTGCGTTTCTACCTCTCGCCGTTCTTGCGGGCACATTGCCGCTGATTCATACGCATTCGTTCCTCGCGCTCGGCATCGTCAGCGGGTTTTATCTACTTCGCTCGCTGTTTAAAAGCGAAGGAAAGCAGCAGTGGCTCGGTTATGCGAAATACCTCGGCATCGTCCTGTTGCTTGCCGCGCCGCAGTTGATCTTCTTTACGTTTCAACAATCCGGCGGTTTCCTGAAATATCACTTCAACTGGGCGAATGAATCGGACAACTATTTCTGGTTTTATATCAAAAACTTTGGCCTCATCGCGCTGTTGACACCGGTTGCGTTCATCGCCGCGAAAAAGGAAGATCGCGGTGTGGTCGGCGGAGCCGCGCTGATTTGGCTGATTGCGGAGTTCATTCAATTTCAACCCAACCCTTACGACAACAACAAACTGCTCTTCATCGCGTTTGCGTACGCTTGCGGGCTTGTGAGCGATTGGCTCTTTGAAGCGAAGGACAAGCTCTCGCAAGGTTCGCTGAAGAACCGCTACAGCGTGGCACTGCTCGGCGTGATGGTCTGCGTCATGCTCTTTCTCTCCGGCGCGCTCACACTCGGGCGCGAGTATGTCTCCGAGTACCAGTTGATCGATTCCGATCAGGTTGCCGCCGCAAACTATGTAAAAGAGAATGCGGCGCCCGACGCGACGTTCTTAACCTATAACAATCATAACAACTGCATCGCAGCGCTCACGGGTCGAAACATCGTCTGCGGTTCCGGCTCCTACCTCTATTATCACGGGGTCGACTATTCCGCGCGGGAAGACGCGCTCCGGCCAATGTATGAGCAGCCGGAGGAATATTTTAACTCGCTCGCGAAAAAGTTTGATATCGATTATGTGTTCATCGGCTCCAGCGAGATTGCGAACTACGTGGTCGATCTGGACTATTTCGCTGCGCATTTTGAGGTGTTTTACCAGAACGCAACGGTTACCATCTATCGCGTGAAATAGCCTCTACCGCGCATATAAGCAGCAACAACAAAAGCACCGTTTCTTTCCGAAAGAGTCGCTCGCGGGAAGAAACGGTGTTTTACTATATTCTATGTTTTCAATCAGGTATCGATTCGAACAAGTTCCGTGATGCTCTTGTTTCGGTAGATCAGGTCTTCCCTCTTGCCAAACCCGAGCTTCTCCCAAAATGCGTTGCCGGCCTCGTTTTTATCAAACACCACCAGTGCAACTTTGTGGATTCCCTCTCGTTTCAGCGCTGCCATCGCTTCTTTGACCAGCTTGGAGCCGATCTTCTTCCCTCTGTGTTCCATCGCAACCGTCAGATGGTAGATGAACCCTCTGCGCCCGTCGTGGCCCGCCAGAATTGCGCCGATACACGCGCCATCTTCCTGCGCGACAAAGCAGGTGTTCGGATTTCGGCGCAGATATGCCTCGATTCCGGCGCGGGAATCATCCGTCGTGTTCAGGCCCATCCCCGGCGTATGGATCCAGAGCTGATAGATGTCTTCATAGTCTGCAATCGTCATGTTTCGTATCGTCATATTGCATTCTCCCGTCATATGAAAACTGCCGCCCTTTCTCAGACGGCAGTCGGTGTGCGCATTTGATTATGCTTTTCTTTGTTTGTAGTCGGCAAACCCCGCCATCAGCGCGCCAACGCCGGAGATCATGGCGAGAATTGCGCCAACGAGGCGATAGCTCTCCGCAGTACTGGTCATGATGAATTGGTAGGTTGCGGTATCCATGCTGCCGCCGTGTTTGATGATTTCCACATCGGCTGCGGACTGCCCGATGCTCGCGGACGAAAGCATTAGCACCAATCCCAGCACAAACAATAACACGAGCACCACCATTATGCCGGAATACGTTCTTTTTTTATCCGGTTTATGATCGATAAACATCTCCATATCGAAGCATCCTCCATTATAAAAATTCAACCGAATCAGATCGGCTTTTCTTCATCGTCGAGTCCCATCAATAACCGATAGACGGGCTTTAACAGCGTAAATCCTTCTATGAGTTCATCCGCAATTTCCGGTGAGAGCGTCTTCTTGAGATTCGGCGAGGAAAAACAAAAAGAAAGCCCTTTGCGATTGAGATATGGCAGCACACCCTCCGGCGCGTCCGTTATCTTCGGGCGCTTGAAGGAGTCTCCCATCACCTCAAACCGCGCGGTAAACGCAGGATCGTTGACCAACGATAAAAACTGTTGCGGTTTTGCGAGAATGCGCGGGCGAATCTCCCGCATCAACGCCGGGTTTGAGCCATACATGCCCATGCCATAGCCGTAGCCTTCCCGCTCAAACTCCGCATAGACGACCAGACTCTCGCTGAGCATGCCACCGGGTCTGCGAAAGCCGAGCCAGGCATGATCGCGAAACATTGTTTTGTCGCGAGAAAACCGCGTATCCCTGCGAATGCGCGAAACGATTGACGAAGGGCGAACGTTGAACGCGCCATCGATCTGCTGCGCAGTCGGCGTGAGTGCGATTGCGAGTTCTTTTAGCGGCTCGTACACGTTCTTTCGATAGCGTTCCTTGTTCGCCTCATAGAAAGACTGCTCATTATTGAATGCAATCTCCCAAAAGAACTGGTAGGTATCCTCGTTTAATCCCTGAAACACGGTAACATTACTCCTCGTCTTCGAATTGAGCCGATACGTTCTTTCGAATGTGCATGACGGTTTGTTTCTTCTTGGGCTGCGTCTTCGCTTGCTTTTTAATGTCAAACACGCCCGGAGTGGAAGCTTGCTGCGTTTGTTTCTGTTGCGGCTCATACGGCATTACTGCGTCGCTCACCGGCCGATACGCCGCGCTGCTCTGCTCTTCACCATATCGGGTACGAGATGTTTCGACCAAACGTTGTGCGAGTTGATCCGCCAGCGTGATTTCCGGCTGTTGCTGCTCCCAAGTCTGCGACGGCTCCGGCTGAATCTTTTGCTCCGTTTCTGCGCGATATGGTGCTGTCTGTTCCGCTCGATGCGAGATAGCGGGTTCGCTGCTCTGCGTCTGCGGGGCAAATATGACACGCGGCTGCTCGGATGGCTTGACCACCTGCGCCGGCGGCAGGCTGATCGGCTCCTGTTTCGGAATAAACGGTTCTTCATCCTTCACCGCAAACATTCGCTTGGTGTAGCTGATCTCCTCTTGATCCGGCGCGTCGTGATACGCGGGTTGACTCGTATATCGCATCGTCGGCTCGTCGAAATAGTCGTCGTCATCATCATCCGCATCAAATAGTTCTCGTGACGCGCGCGAGCGCTCCATGACGGTCAAAGCAATCAAAATTCCAAACGCAAGAACCATCAAAATTCCAAGCACGATCAAAACTTTGACGATTCCGTTGCTCAGTCCGCCGAAAATCGAAAAGCTGGTGCCGCTCGTCTGCGTTGGCGTTGCGGTTGCTTCCGGCGTCGTCTCGGTGCCGTATGCAATCGGCATAACGCAGTTTGCCAACACGCGGTTTGTTCCGGTCGGGTCATATCCCTTTACCGTAAAGTTGAGGTTGCGCGGTGAACCAAGCTGAAACTCCTGATCAAACGCCGTCTCTCCGGCAGGCAGGATATCATAGTTTTTCACAACGCCCAGTATCGATTCCGTAATCGTGATATTGGTCAGCTCAACCGTGCTGTGGTTGGTGATGACGATATGCGCGCTGACCTTGCCGTTTTCCTGTGTCCAGGGCGCAATCGTGTCCGCGCGAACGGTGACGTTGATTTGGGAGGCGTCCACATACGGATAGACTTCATAGATATCGGTCGGGCTGAGTTCATACGCGTTTGAGAACGGGTCGACACCCGTCAAGTGAAACTGAACGTTCCTCAGCGGCTCCGTCATCAGCGGCACTACCACGAAAGAAAAGCTCATGTGTTCGCCTGGATCAAGCTGAAACGGCGTCTCGTTGACAAGATTGGAGCGCTCGTCCGAAATGGAAATATTGCTGATCGTCTGTGTTCCGGTATTGGTCACGTCAATGGTAAACGTCACCCCGCTCGAAGTCGGCGTACCCGCCTGAATCTTCATGTCGAGCTGAATCAGCACCATGGTGAGTTGCAGCGGTTCCAGCGAAGAAAACGACTTCGCCTTTCCGTTGACCGTGTAGGTGACCACAGGAGCGCTCGTGACGCTCTCGTCCCCCATGGTATACGGATAATCAAAGGATGTCGTTCTGCTTGCGCGCAGCGTCTCGTTCTGAAAAATCGCCTGATCGCTGACGTTCTCATCGATCAACGTGATATCCGTCATATCAAACTTGGTCGTGTTCTTGATCGTATAAGTGATGATCACCTTTTCGCCGGGTTTCGCGTTGGTCTTGTCGGCCGTTCGCGTCACCGAGATCACAGGGTTTTCCGCCTGCGCGATGGTATACTGCGCTTCCTGACTCATCGGCTCGCCGTTTCGCGTCCATGTGACGAGAAACGTAATCGGTTTGCCGAGTTGGCTCTGCGCTACGTTCAGGGTCAGCGTGATATCCCGCGCGCTGTTGCTTGGTGCAATTTGCGCGCCGTGCAATATGTCATACGCCGTACCGTTATAATTGATTGCGACGTCCGTCATCGGATAATCTGCGTTGTAGTTTGATATCTCGAAGGTAAACGTCACATCAC
>JAQVML010000098.1 GCA_028703645.1 Eubacteriales bacterium | reverse complement strand
CGTTTGGAACACCGGATGCGGTAGACGACGGCATTCTCCACGGCGACCGGAACGGAGCTATGCTCTTTCTGGAATACTGGTGGCGGGAATTTGACGCGGAGACGGAACGCTCCAGCGTACACATGGCGCAGATTGCGGGAAACCACGTGCTCAGTGACAGCAGGGACACGAAACCCGACGGCTTGTTTGATCACGGGATGTATCCGTTTCTGATCACGCCGATGTTTGTGCGAAAGGGTTCCTGCCTCGGTCTCGGCCTCGTGGACATGTTTGAAACGCAGCAGCGTTACGCGGACAAGCTTGACCAGATCGTGCTCAAAAACGCGCTGATGGCGAGTCACAACAAGCTGCTCGTCACCGAAGCCTCCGGCTTTGACACGGAAGACCTGCGCGACTGGAGCCGCGAGGTACACCGAGGAGAGAGCCTCAACGGCGTGACATGGTTTTCCACACCGCCGCTGCCCGCCTACATCATCGGCTACATCGACAGCATTCGCGAGAGCATCAAGCAGGAGAGCGGAGCCAACGATTTCTCCCGTGGCACAACGGCAGGCGGCGTGACCGCGGCCAGCGCCATCGCCGCCATGCAGGAGATGAGCAACAAGCGTGCGCGGATGATGGCAAGGCTCTTACATGAGAGCTTTCGGGATGCGGTACGACTCGAAATCGAGGTGGAACGCGAATTCAACTTCTTTACCCGCCGCGTGAACGTGACGATCAATGGAGAAACGAAGGAACGCACGTTTGAAAGCGCGATGCTGGTGAAGAAAGCGCCGGGCAACGTGGCGCTGCCGATTGAATTCTACATTTCGGTCAAGGCACAGCAGGAGACGAAATACTCCGCGATGAGCCAGAACGAGCTGGCGCTGAGAATGTTGCAAAGCGGCATCATGACACCCGCGCAGGCCGTGGAACTCATGGTGTTCGAGGGCAAGGAGCAGCTGCTCAAACAGCTTAAGGAACAGAGCGAGAAGGCGGAAGCGCTCGCAAAACAACAACAGACTCTTCCGCAGATGACGGGAAGAGCAGGGAGGAACGCATGAAACCCATGAAGAACACGATGCAACAGCGTCTTCAGGACGCAAACACCGCGCCGGGAAAGAACGCGGCGCAGAACGACCCGGAGTTTGAGGCGCTGGTGGACGAGATTTCGGCACTGGTACAGCAGGGCAAACTGCCCGATGGATTTGACCTCGAAGCCGCTGCGAAAGACCCCGAACTTACCGAACTGATGCACGAATACGGCGCGGAGGCAGGCATTCGCATCTACGCCGCGGAACAGCGCGCGGAGGAGGCCGAAAACAACGCCATGGAGCGCGTGAGCGCCCGTGTCCGCGAACGCGGCCAACTGCCCAAGAGCACGCGCGGCGGCAGCGCGGCACCGGCCGCGACCAACTACCGGGGCATGAGCACCGAAGCATTTCGCTCGCTCATGCAGCAGATGAAGAAGACCGCCCGCGATGGCGGCAAGACCAGACTGTAAACAACAGGAGGAAAAAACAACATGAGCAACAGCAACACCACGGTAAACACCGCAAGCACCACCTACAGCAACAAGACGTTTTACGACCGCGCACTGCTCGAGATCGCAAAGACGCACCTCGTACACGCAAGCTACGGCCAGAAGCGCAGCATTCCGCGCAACAGCGGCAAACGGGTGGAATTCCGCCGCTACGAGCTCTTTACGCCGGACGCGAACGCGCTGGTACTCGAAGAGGGCGTTACCCCCGCGGGCCAGAGCCTTGCGCAGAGCAAGATTGAGGCTGAAGTCAAGCAGTACGGCGCATACGTCGAGGTCAGCGATCTGCTCGACTTGACGAGCTTTGATCCCGTCCTCACGGAGAGCACGGAACTGCTCGGCGAGCAGCTCGGCACCGTGGTCGAATGGATCACGCGAGACGCAATGTGCGCGGGCACCAACGTGCAGTACGCAAACGGCAAGACGAATCGCCTCTCTCTCGAAGCGGGAGACAAGCTGACCGTCACCGAGATTCGCAAAGCCGTGCGCTCGCTGAAAAAGGCGAAAGCGCGCATGTTTAACAACGTGGACGGCGGACAAGTGCGTAAGCCGCACTTTGTCTGCATCTGCTCGCCGGACGCGACCTATGACCTGCAGAGCGACGCGCTCTGGCAGGATGTGTCCAAGTATTCCGACGTGGAGCAGATCTATTCCGGCGAAATCGGCAGGCTCTTTGGTGTGGTATTCGTCGAGAGCACCGAAGCGAAGGTGTTCAGCCAGAGCGTATACACCACCGTTGCCGCGCACACAGCCGGCAGCGCGGTTGTTACCCTCGCCGACATCAACGAAAACGCCGCGCTCTACTTCGTTGCCGGCGCAAAGATTAAGATCGGCGCTGCGGAATACACCGTTGCTTCCTGCAATGCTGCAGCAAAGACCGTTACCCTCAGCGCGACGGTTGCCAGCGCGATTGCGGCCGGTACGCTCGTTTACAGCGAGAACGCGGGCGCGATTGACGCCACCTCCAAGAAGGGCACGGACATCCACGCGACGCTCGTCTTTGGCTCCGACGCCTACGGCATCATCGACGTGGACGGCGAAGGCTGCCTCCAGACCATTGTGAAGCCCGTCGGCAGCGGCGGGGCTTCCGATCCGCTGGATCAGCGCGCAACGGTAGGCGCAAAAGTCGCAGCCTACACGGCGAAGATTCTCAACAACCTCTGGATCGTGCGCATTGAGCACGGCGTGAGCCTGTAAGCAGTTTGAACAAGTGGGAGGGCGGAAACGCTCTCCCCAATACACCAAAATAAAAACTAGGAGGAAAGAACCATGCAGTACATGACGGAAGCGCAGATTGACGGCATCGCAACCGAGACCGGCAAAGCCCTCGCAAAAGAGGACAAGGTGACCATCACCATCCAGCCGGAGAGTGGAGAAAACCACTGGGAAGGCGGCATCAACGGGCATTTCTTTCGCATTCGCACCGGCGAACCGGTGGAGATTCCCCAAAGCCTCGCCACGCTGATTGCGCAGAGCGCGCAGGTGCGCTATGAAAGCGAAGCGCATGTTCGCGCCTACCGCAAAAGCGGTGGTAAGAAGGTTTCGTAAAGGAGGGCAACATGTATGACGCTCAAAGAATTGCTCACGGGTGCGCTGTTGCAGCTCGACCGCGGCACAGACGCACAGACCCTCGAGAGCTGGCGCGACAAACTCACGAGATACCTCAACGACGCGATGATCGACCTCACCAGCGAGCTGCAACCCCGGCGGAGCGACACGCTGACACTGACAAGCGGCGTACTCGATTTGAAGAAGCTGCCGCGGAGCGTGGTCAAGGTGATTGCACTCTCTCGCGCGGGCACGCGGCTGCCGTTTTATTACGGGGCAGGAACCGAGCTTTTGCGTGTGCCTGCCGTTTCGGACGGAGAGTTACTCGTGACCTACCGCTATATGCCGACAGCGCTCAAGGTGGACACCGATGTGCCGGAGTTGCCGGAATGGTGTCACGGCGCGATGATCGGCTATGCGGTAGGCAGAGAGCGGGCCAGCGGTGATGCAAGCAGCATTGCCTCCGCGCGTGCCTGCTTTGAACTCTACAACGCGGCAAAGCGCATGATGCGCGCACACCGCGGCGAGCTAGACGCATATGCGATTGAAAACCGCTAGAAAGGGGGAATCCGCATGGCGCTGCGGCAATATCGTATTCCGGTATTTTACGGAATTGCACAAAACGTAACCGAAAACCGCCAGAACGACGGGGAAAGCCCCGACGCTTGCAACATGGATACGCAAGGCGGGAGACTCAGCGTTGCGAAAGGATATGTACGCGAGAGCGACATCTCGTTTCCTTCGGCAAGTTTGATCAAGCGGCTCTATGTTTGGCGGCGCGCGGAGGAACGAAAGCTGATCGTCACGACCGCAAGTCAAGTCTATGTACTAGACGAGGTGACGAACGAGTGGAGAAGCATCTACGACTTCGGCGCGGAGGCGACAGCCGCGCAATACGATTTTTTACCCGTCAAGATCGCCAGCACCGAATATTTGCTCATCGCGAGCGCTGCGGCGCGCATGGCAAAATGGGATGGTGTGAGCGAAGCCGCGGAGGCATTTGGCAGCGAGGAGGGACTCTCCAACATTGCGGTAAACTATGTGGAGCTCTACTATTCGCGGCTCTTTGCGGCGGGCGACGCGGGAAACCCCGGCAGGCTGTATTACAGCCAGGCACCGGGCGACACGCGCTCGCTCGAAAGCTGGGCAAGCGCGCAGGAGAGCGAAAACGTTGGCGGCGGGTTTGTAGACGTCGGAACCGATTCCGACCCAATCACGGGGCTTTTTGCGCTGAGTAACCAGCTGCTGATCTTCAAACGTGATTCGCTCTATCGTCTGCTGGGCGACCGACCGGGAAACTTTCGCATTCAACCGGTCAACGGAACCATGCAACAGCCCGTTCACACGGCCTGCGTGCGCGCGGGCGACGTGCTCTATTTCCTCACGGCGGGCGGCATGTATTACTTTGACGGGCAGACCGTACAGCGCAAAGCGGACGCGGATAAGGTTCGGGTGCTGCTTGAAAGAACAAATCTGATCGCCTGCATCGCAACAGCGAGCAGCGACCGCCTCTATTTTACGATTCACGAGGCGCAAGGCGAAGGAGCCAACGACGCCATATTGATCTATGACCTTGCGCGCGGCACCTATATGCTGCGACGCGGGTTCACGGCGAACGGATTCTTTGCCGCGGGAGGCACGCTTTATCTCGTCGATGGAAACGGCTTTGTCTGCCGCTTTGAAGAAGGGGAGACCTATGACGGGGTTCGCATCGACGCCTATTGGAAGACGCCGATGACCGATCTGGACAGTAAGGCCGTTGGGAAACGGCTGGAGGAACTCTATCTGCGCGGCAGCGGCGGCATCCTTTCGGTCGAGGCGGTGACGGAAAGCGGCACGGTCTATAACGAGCGGCTGATGCCGGGTGGAAGCGAACGCATTCTGGAGTTGGGTTTAACAGGCGAAGGCAGAGCGTTTCAGCTCGTGTTTCGAAACGTCAACGGCTCGCACTTTACGATTGACGGCGGCGTTGAACTCATCATGGACATGCAGCGGCGTGTGCTGTAAAAACGGGAGGTGAAAACGATGGCATTTGAGAAGACGGGAATGCAGGCGTTGTTTCCGGTATACTTTTCCCGCAAAGCAAGCGAGAGCGCCTCTCAGGAGGACTTTGACATCGCTGTTGCGCAAAACGAAGGCAATCTCAACCAAAATCTTGAGACGCTGTATCAAAAGCTGCTGGACTTGGAAGATTACCTGACGGCGGCTGAGTGAGGCGGAAAGAAAGGAGTAACAATGGCATTTCACTATGGACCAAGACCTCCACAGCCACTTCTGATCGGTCAACACAAGAGTGACATAAAGATCAAACCGAGTTTCGACTTTGGAAATCCCTACGGAAGCGGCGGAAGTGGAGCAAGCGAGAACGACGATGACGTGCTGAGCAACTACATCAACGAAATGTACGCGCGATTTGCCCCGCAAGAGGCGGACTATACTGCCAAGAGCGAGGACGAGATCCGCGACTCTGTTGCCGCGTGGTTGCGCCCAAACTATGAACAGGCGATTATCAACCGACAGGAGCAGACGCGCATGAACAAGGCAAATCTGGACGCGGACGCGATTGCGCGCGGCATGGGAGCGAGCACATATGTGACCGACGTGAAGAACCGCCAGCAAAACGCGGAGGCAAGCGACATTGCCACGCTGGAGGCAGACTATGGTTCGACACTGTCAAAATATGTGCTGGACGGGGTGGACAGCGAGCAGGACCGCGCGCTCGAAGCGGAAAAGTTTAACGCACAGCAGCGGCAGAGCGCCTATGATCAGGCCTATTCCGCCGCGCTTGCGCTCTTTTCGCAGTATCAGAAAAGAGGTGGCAGATCGGGCCGGAGCGGACCCAACAAGACGTCGTTTGAAAACTGCGAAACATTTCTCTCGCTGCTCAGCGGAGAAGAGCGCAGAGTGGTTTATGAAGGAAGCACCGCGCAAGGCGCGAGATATCGCGCGGAGTTGATGGCTTCGGTCGGGACATCCGGCTACATTCGCTTGATGGGCAAATATCCCGGCAGTCCGTAAAACGCTTGAACAAGTAAAAACG
>JAQVML010000097.1 GCA_028703645.1 Eubacteriales bacterium | reverse complement strand
GCAAACATGATCAGCGGAATCGTGGTAAGCAGACCGAATACGCCGCTGGAAAACGGCAGTTCCTGCTTCATGGTGGAAACCAGCGGGCCAACCGCCGTAATCGACGCACGCAGATTGACCGCGACAAAGATGAGGCCTATAAACAAAAGAAAATGAAACGGTTTCTCTTGCGTCGTCTTATTCGTCAAAACAAAGGATTCCTTTCCGAGATTCATTTGAGCGATTGCGGCAATGATTCCAGCTCTTCGGGCAAAAATTTTGTGTTGCAGAGTCCGTGATAGTGGCTGCCCTTCTCCACGGTGAGTTTGAGCACGCAATAGTCCGGGTCTGTCACACCCTTTGGGTAATATTTCTCAAATCCATCCCGCCAGAGGAACGCTTTCGTCTGTGCGTCGGTGCAAACTTCGATTTTGCCGACAAACAGCGCACCGTGAAAATTGCCCGGTTCGCAGTAATAAAGCGACGCTTTCGGGTTTTTCAACAGCGCCGAAATTTTGCTCGAAGATGTATTGGTCGAAAGATACTGCGTTTTCAGTTGGTCGTGTTCCAAAATCAGCATCGCGCGCGTAACCGGATATCCTTCCTCATCCACATAGGAAAGATAGGCGGAATTGCTCTCTTTTCGCAATCTCCAAATCGCGTTAAAAACCTCGTTTGTCATGCAAGTCACCCTCTTTCTGATCGCGCATTATAAAACAATATAGTGCGGAATGATGTCCTCATACGTTCCGTTGTTGAGACGAAATCCGCCCGGAATCACGCCAAGTTGTGTAAAGCCAAGTTTCTTGTAAAGATGCAGCGCGGAGGCATTGGTTTTGACCACCGCGTTGAATTGCAAAATACGAAATCCGATCGTCTTCGCCTGCTGCATGCAGTCTTTCACCAGTGCTTCGCCAACGCCTTGCCTTCTTGCGCGCTTGTTTACCGCATAGCTTGCGTTACAGATGTGTCCGCAGCGGCCAATGTTGTTGGGATGCAGAATATAGAGGCCCAGCACCTCGCCCGTTGCCGCATCCTTTCCAATCCCCGTGTAGGATTGCGACAAGAAGAATTCGTCTCCCGATTGCGCCGTCAGCGGCTCCTTCTGCGGAAACGCGACGCCTTCCTCAACGATTTGGTTCCAAATTTCGATTGCTTGTTCGATCTCTTGTTTTTGGTAAGCCATGATTTGAATTTGCATATTTCACCTGAATGTTGGTTTTGTGATCTGTTGATAAAAAAGAACGCACTCTCATCCTGTGTGAATAAGAGTGCGTTTCTCCTGGCGGAGGGCCAGGGATTCGAACCCTGGGTCCCTTTCGGGACACGGCATTTCGAGTGCCGCACGATCGACCACTCTGACAACCCTCCAAGAATGTTCGCGCAAAAGTTATTATACTGAACTGTCGCCAAGATTGCAACGGTTTGTTTCAAAAACGCGCACGTCTTTTGTTGGAATCTCACTCAATTGTTCGAGCGAAGTTACTGTTTCATAATCATCTCTGTTAACGCATCAATCTTGCCATATACGATCATCCGATCGCCCGCCAGCACTCTCGTATTTGCTTTCGGAAAGTCGATCATCTCGGAGCCGCGATCGATTTTTAGAATTTGGATAAAGTGTTCCTTTAGTTTCAATTCACTTAATGATTTATCGCAAATGAAACTGTCTACGTCCACAATCAACTCATAGATGCTGAATTCGGGGCTGAGGTTTAAGATCTGCTCTATTCTATCGTTGCTGTTTACCTTCTTTATTCTATTCTTGAGCAACCGTTCGGTGATGCGATCAAATCGGTCAGCGAGAAACTTGCTTTGCGATACAACCATAACAAAGAGCACCAAAATCGATAGTGCAATCGCGGTGCCTAACATGTTTTGAGCAGCTTGCGTAAGCACATTAAAAAGCAGCGTAATCAACGTAATCTGCGCAACGTAGCTGATAATCATTACAGCGCTGGCGATTTTGCGGCGCGTCGGATGTTGCACAATCAGTTCCGATTCGCGCGTCGTAAACCCTGTGTGCGTGAGAATGGAGATCAGTTGAAATCGTGCTTTACTCAACTCCAAACCGGTCAGTTTCATCACGATAGCAAGAATTTCAACAAGAAACCAAATTAGAATAAATAGAATTAAAAATATGACTAGACTCATAATTCCTCGCGATGCTTGCATTGTAATAAATGATGTTCCAAAACTGCAACAAAAATAGCCTGTGTCTATTATACCATAGGCTTTCTCGGAAATAAAAAAATGCCCCGAAGGGCATTTTGTGGAATTCGCTTCTTACGCTTTGCCTTCGCAACCGAGCACGGTCGTGATCTTGTGCTCGACCATGGCTTTGATCGCCTCGCGCGCGGGCTTGAGATACTGGCGCGGGTCAAAGTGGCTGGGGTTGTCGTTGAAATACTTGCGGATCGTCGCCGTCATGGCAAGACGCAGGTCGCTGTCGATGTTGATCTTGCAGACCGCCATGCGGGCAGCTTCGCGGAGCATGTCTTCCGGAACGCCGATGGCATCCGGCATGTTGCCGCCGTTTTCGTTGATCATCTTCACGAACTCCGGAATGACGCTGGAGGCGCCGTGCAGCACGATCGGGAACCCGGGCAGACGCTTTTCGACTTCGGTGAGGATGTCGAATCTCAGCTGCGGCTTGGTGCCGGGCTTAAACTTATATGCGCCGTGGCTGGTGCCGATGGCGATCGCCAGCGAGTCCACGCCGGTGCGATTGACAAAGTCCTGCACCTGATCGGGATCGGTGTAGCTGCCTTCGCCTGCCGCGACCTTCACGTCGTCCTCAACGCCTTCGAGACGGCCGAGTTCGCCTTCGACCACAACGCCGTGATCATGCGCATACTCAACGACCTGACGGGTGAGCTTGACGTTCTCTTCGTAGCCGTGGTGCGATCCATCGATCATAACCGAGGAGAATCCACCGTCGATGCAGCTTTTGCAGAGTTCAAACGTGTCGCCGTGGTCAAGGTGAACGCAGATGGGCAGGTCTGTCTCAATGCAGGCTGCCTCGATGAGCTTCATGAGATAGGTGTGGTTGGCGTATTTGCGCGCGCCGGAGCTGACCTGCAGGATCAGCGGAGCTTTGAGCCCCTTGGCGGCTTCGGTGATGCCCTGAATGATCTCCATGTTGTTGACGTTGAACGCGCCGATGGCATAGCCTCCGGCATATGCGTCCGCAAACATCTTTTTGCTGGTTACGATAGGCATGTGAACTATCTCCTTTTCTTGATCGGTTGGATCAATTGTCTTGTTCTTTCGTTACGTATTCTATCACATGACGCCTAAATTGCAACGAAAAATTGCCCATTCGGCTTGTAAGTTCCTACAAAAGCCAATTTTCGGGCGATTCAGGTCAGCTGGAACAAAACGGAAAGCCTCTTCGCTCAATTGTCTTTCACCTCGCTTTGCGCTATACTATGCTTTGAGCAGAAACGAATGATGCCCGCAGGATGAAGCGGGTTCAATTTGGAGGAAGTATTCCATGGATTCAGCCAAGCAACGCTTGTTGTCTCTCATCATCCCCGTATTCAACGAGCAGGAAGTACTCAAAGATTCCTTTGTCCGCATGGACGCCGCTATGCAAAAGACCGGCTATGCCTACGAGATCATCTATATCAACGATGGCAGCCGGGATCACACGCTTGATCAACTGCGCGAGCTGGCGCAAGCGCACCTGCAAGTAAAAGTGCTCTCATTTTCCAGAAACTTTGGTCATCAGCTCGCCGTCACCTGCGGAATGGACGCGGCAAAAGGCGACGCGCTGATCATCATCGACGTCGATTTGCAAGACCCGCCGGAGTTGATTCCCGAGATGGTGCGCATGTGGGAAAACGGCGCGGATATCGTCTACGGGAAGCGCCTCAAGCGCAAAGGCGAAACCTTCCTAAAGAAACTGACGGCAAGCATGTATTACCGTCTGCTTGCCTGGATGAGCGCATACCCCATCCCCCTCGATACGGGCGATTTTCGCCTGATCGGGCGCAATGTTGCGGATGTGTTTTTGCAGATGCGCGAGCATAACCGTTTCCTGCGCGGCATGTCCGCGTGGATGGGCTACAACGCGGTTCCGATCGAATACGAGCGGCAAGAGCGCTTTGCGGGCAAAACGAAGTATACGCTCAAGAAGATGCTCCGTTTGGCCAGCGACGGTATTACCGGCTTTTCCGATAAGCCGCTGACGCTGCCGATGACGTTTGGCATCGGGTTGATGGTGCTCTCCGGGTTGGGCCTCATCGCGCTGATCGTGCTCGCAATCGTGTCCGGCGTTGCTCCCTGGCTCTGGGCTGCCTGCGGAATCGTTTTCGTGCAGGGATTGACGCTGTTCTTTATGGGATTGCAGGGCATGTATCTGGGCAGAATGTATGACGAAGTGAAGGGACGCCCGCTCTACATCGTCTCCGAAAAGCACAACCTGGACTAGCGCGTCGCTCGTGTCCAAATCGATACCGCACGAGCGAATCATCTGATTTGTTTGGTGGACTAAGAAAGTTTTTTCTTGCGGATATCGTCTGGATATTGTACAATACTTTGGGCTTTAAGAGTAAATTTTCTTCGCTCAGATTGGTTTGTTTCCGACCGGTAAGACTGATATCGCAGGAAAATCCATGCTTTGCTCGAAAATGACATCGTATATCATAAAAAGGAGAACATAGATATGGCAATCAAAGTAGGCATCAATGGCTTTGGCCGTATTGGCCGCCTGGTATTCCGCGCAGCCGCAGCCAACCCCGAAATCGAAGTCGTCGGCGTGAACGATCCGTTCATCGACCTCGACTACATGGTTTACATGCTCCGTTACGACACCGTTCATGGTCAGTTCAAGGGAGATATCTCCATCAAGGATGGCAAACTCGTCGTCAACGGCGAAGAAACTGCGGTTTATGCTTGCATGAACGCGAACGAGATCCCGTGGAAAGATTGCGGCGCGGAATACGTCGTGGAATCCACCGGTATCTTCACCACCACCGAAAAGGCGAGCGCACACTTTGCGGGCGGCGCCAAGAAGGTTGTCATCTCCGCTCCGTCGGCAGATGCGCCGATGTTCGTCATGGGCGTCAACCAGGATAAGTACACCAAGGACATGAAGGTCGTTTCCAACGCGTCCTGCACCACGAACTGCCTCGCGCCTCTGGCGAAGGTCATCCATGACAACTTCGGCATCGTCGAAGGCCTCATGACGACCGTTCACTCCATCACCGCGACGCAGAAGACCGTTGACGGTCCTTCCAAGAAGGATTGGCGCGGCGGCCGTGCGGCAGCGCACAACATCATCCCCAGCTCCACCGGCGCTGCCAAGGCCGTCGGCAAGGTTATCCCCTCCCTCAACGGCAAGCTCACCGGTATGTCTCTGCGCGTTCCGACGCCGGATGTCTCCGTTGTTGACCTCACCGTCCGTCTTGAGAAGGGCGCCACCTATGACGAGATCAAAGCCGTCATGAAGGCCGCTTCCGAAGCACCGGAATGGAAAGGCATCATCGGTTACACCGAGGATAAAGTTGTTTCTTCGGACTTCTACTCCGATCCGCGCACCTCGATCTTTGACGCCGATGCAGGCATCAGCCTGAACGATCACTTTGTCAAGCTCGTCGCCTGGTATGACAACGAGTGGGGTTATTCCAACAAAGTGCTCGACCTGATCACGCACATGGCGAAGGTCGACGCGAAGTAATTCAATCTCAAGCGTAAGAGAGAGCGGTAACCCCGCTCTCTCTTTTTTGCGCAGAAAACAGACTCTACGAAAGCCGTAGAGCCTGTGTAAAGAGCTTTTATCGTTTTCCCGATTAGTTCAGCGAGAGGAACGCAAACAGCGGATAGTGATCGGAATACTCGTTCGGAATCGCGCGTGCGTTGAGTACCGTGATGTTTTTCGAAACGATGATGTTGTCGATCTGCAACATTCCGATTCTCTTGTTGGAATAGTTATAGAACTTCGTCGCACCGGTGTTGACAACATGGTAGCTCCTCTTAAAACTATAAAATTCGCTTTCCTGCGCGTTGAAGTCGCCCGTCAGAATCTTATATTCGTTTTGATCCGCGTTCATCATCTTCAGCACTTCCGAAAACTGCTTTTTACGGAGGTCGGCAGATTCATAGGAAAAATGCGTGTTGTAGACGGAAACGC
>JAQVML010000096.1 GCA_028703645.1 Eubacteriales bacterium | reverse complement strand
AAAAGCGACGGGAGTGAAATCTCGTCGCTTTTACTTGCAAAAGGCCGGATCAAATCAATATGGCTCCATCACGCGGAGCAGCTTGCCCGCGCGAGCCGCCTGCGATTGCAAGGCCTGATAGTCCGCAAGCGAGAAGACCTCTGCTTCCGCACCGGAGACCCCGATGACGGCGCCGGTGGAAAAGCTATAAGCGTGATCTCCACCGACGATGATATGATCGAACAGCTGCACGCCGATGCTCTCCAGCGCCGCTCGAACGGACTCGGTTGTCTCTGCGTCCGCCTTGGAGGGCGAAGGGTCGCCGGAGGGATGGTTGTGAACCAGCAGAATGCCGTGCGCGCGGCGAAGCAACGCCGCCTCCGCGATATTGCGCGGATAGATCTGCGCTTCGCTGAGCGATCCGCCGACGACGCGCTCGCAACTCTGCACCACCTTTTTTGCGTTTAAGCAAACGGCGAGTACGGTTTCATATGTATTTAGAGACAGCTGAGAGACTGCGTATCTCGCGGCCTCGACGGGAGAGGTGAGGCGAATGCTGCCGCGCGCGTCCGCGAGGCGATGCAGACGGAGTCGCCGAAACAGGTCTCCCTGCATGCGTAAAAAAACAGCGGTGCTTTCACCGACACCATCGACGAGCATGAGCTGCGCAATCTCCGCGGTGACCACGCCTTCCAGCGAGCCGAAACGCTCCAGAAGCAAATGAGACAGCTCGTTTGTGTCCTTGCGCGGGATGGCATACGTCAAAAGAAGCTCGAGAAACTGGTGATCCAGAAACGCGTCGGCTCCGTGCGCTTTGTATTGTTCGCGAATTCGCTCGCGATGCCCGCTGTGGATGGAATCCGGCATAGCTTGCCTCCCAAAGATTGCGTTATCAGTATAGTAGATTCCGAATTCGCTGTCAAAACCTGTTGCGTGTGGAAAGGGAAAAGCGAACGTCCGCAATGCAACGAGGAAAAAGGTGAATGAAAGGCAACGCATCGTGAATTGTTTGCGACAAGTGGCAGTATTTTTTCCGCAACTCTTGTCAAACGAATTTGATGCAGGTAGAATAGCACTATATTTCATTCTGGAGATCTATGCGGTGACTCATGAGCATTGGCGGTTGATTGGAGAAACCGAACTTGCCGCCTGCGCGTGCAGCCCGAAGGAACGGGTGCTTGTTGCGCTCTCCGGCGGGGCGGATTCCACCGCGCTCCTGCTCTCGCTAAACGAGCTGTATATCGAGAGCAAGATCGGCGGATTGTTCGCTGCGCACTTGAACCACGGTATCCGGGGTGAATCGGCGCTTCGGGATCAGCAGTTTTGCGCGGCGCTTTGCGAGCGGCTCTCGATTCCGTTTGATACGGAGACAGCGGACGTACCCGCCTATGCAAAAGAGCACGGTCAATCGCTGGAACAAGCGGGAAGAGAACTGCGCTATGCGTTTCTCGAACGCGCGAGAATCCGCTTTCAAGCAAGCGTAATTGCGACCGCGCATCATCAGGATGATCAAGCGGAGACGCTGCTGCTGCACCTGATTCGCGGAAGCGGACTGATCGGCTTATGCGGCATGCAGCCGCGAAGCGGCAATCTCATTCGACCGATGCTCGGCGTTGAGAAAACGAAGATTCCGGCGTATCTTGCCGAACGCGGAGAAGCGTATTGTCAGGACGAGACCAACGAGGAGAACGAAGCGATGCGCAATCGCGTCCGGCACGAGCTGATGCCGATGCTGGCAACGCTGAATCCCTCCATTGCGCAGACGCTGAGTAAAACCTCGGAACTGCTTGCGCGGGACGAAGCACTGCTCACGAGCCTTGCAAACGAGGCGGAGGACGTGATTTCTCTGGGCCGCGGACTCGGGAGAAAAGCCCTCTGCGAGATGGAGGAACCGATCGCCTCCCGCATTGTTCGAAAGCGCATCTACGAAAGCTGCGGGGAGGTTGCCCAGGCGGACATCAGGCGCGTACTCGCGCTGCTATCGGCTAGGACGGGAACCAAGATCGAACTGCATGGCAATGTTACCGCCTGGACGGATGCGCAAACGCTCTGGATTGGCGAGCATCCGGATGTGGCGCAATATGAGATGGTATTTGTGCCGGAAGGCGAAACGGTGACCCCGCGAGGAACGTTTTTCAGCGAGTACACGTCAAGCTGGAAACAGACTCTGGATGGGGTTGAAGCGTATCTCGACCGAAACAAACTGCCGCAGGATTTGGTCGTTCGATCCAGACGCGAGGGAGATCGATTTTACCCGCTCGGCGCGCCGGGAGAACGAAAGCTCAGCGATGTGCTGACGGATAAAAAGATTGCAAAAGAGATGCGCGATCTGCCGCTGCTCTGCCATGAAAACCAGGTATATTACGCCGCCGGACTCACCATTTCGGATCGCGTGAAGGTGACGCCGGAGACGCGGGAGATTCTCCATATTATATGTAACAGGGGGACAAGGGATTGAAAGGGCTCATCAATCACGACGACATTGCGAAGGTGCTGATCTCCGAAGAGCAGATTAAGCAGCGGATTGCGGAACTCGGAGCGGAGCTTCGCAAAGATTATGAGAATGTGGAAGGCGATATCGTACTCGTCTGCATCCTCAAAGGTGCTGTCATGTTCTTTGCCGACCTAGCACGCGCGATGGATCTCAACATGCAGATGGAATTCATGGGGATTTCCAGCTACGGCAACGAGCGTCGTACCAGCGGCATCGTCCGCATCACGAAGGACATCGACACCTCGATTACCGGAAAGCATGTTATCATCGCGGAAGATATCATGGATAGCGGACTGACGCTGTCTCACCTTTTAAAGCTGCTTTCAAGCCGCAGCCCCGCGTCGGTGAAGATCTGCTGCCTGCTCGACAAGCCTTCGCGCAGAGAGTGCGAACTCACGCCGGATTATCGCGGGTTTGAGATTCCCAACGAGTTTGTCGTTGGCTACGGGCTGGATTACAATGGATTTATGCGGAATCTACCCTATGTCGGCGTGCTGAAACCCTCCGTGTACAGCGGAGAAGAAGAATAGAATGAGAACGGCCTCTTTCGGCAGCGCCCGAAGGGAGCCGGCGTCCGTGGTAATCAAAACGGACGCATGGCGCGGTAATGGTGCAGAGAATCCGCACCACCCGCAGATGGAGGAAAGTTAGTTGAATAGAAAAGTCATTACAGCCGTGTTCTGGATGGGGCTGATCGCATTGATCATCTACATGATTACGGGAGCGGGTACCCTGCAGGCAAAGCCGGATGAGCTCGACTACAATTCGAAGTTCTTGCAGCTTGTGCGAAACACCGAAAGCGCAGACACGACGCAAAAAACAATCAAGGCGATTCTGGTTTCCGACCGCAAGGTATACGGTCTCTATTCCGACAGTAAATTCGAGATGAAGGATTTGCCCAAGAAAGCGGAGTTTCTCTCCGTGATCCCGAGTGAAAGCACCTTCCGCGCGGACATGGCAGCGATTGTATTCGCGGCGAGCCCGGATAAATATGCGAGCGTGGACGAAATCTCCAGCGCTGACTATGGATTTGCCTATGAGTCGGTCGTGCCGGAGGAGTCGATTTGGACGCTGCTGCTTCCAAGCATATTGATCATCGGTACGATCGTAGCGTTTTATTTCATCATGATGCGCGCGCAGGGCGGCGGAAAGCAGATGCAGAACTTCGGAAAATCGCGCGCGCGGATGACGGTTGGCGATAAGATGAATGTCACATTTGCCGACGTGGCTGGCGCAGATGAAGAGAAGGAAGAGCTCAAAGAGATCGTCGATTTCATGCGGGCACCACAGCGCTTTAACGCAATCGGCGCGCGAATTCCAAAGGGCGTTCTGCTCGTTGGCCCTCCAGGCACGGGCAAGACGCTGCTGGCAAAAGCGGTCGCAGGTGAGGCGAAGGTTCCGTTTTTCTCGATTTCGGGTTCGGACTTTGTGGAGATGTTTGTCGGCGTCGGCGCTTCCCGCGTGCGCGATCTATTCCAGACCGCAAAACGCGCAACGCCTGCCGTTGTCTTTATCGATGAAATCGACGCGGTCGGTCGCCATCGCGGCGCAGGCATGGGTGGCGGACACGACGAGCGCGAGCAGACGCTCAACCAGCTGCTGGTCGAGATGGACGGATTTGCGCCCAACGAAGGCATTATCGTGATTGCCGCGACCAACCGCCCGGACATCCTTGACCCGGCGTTGCTGCGTCCCGGTCGTTTTGACCGCCAGATTACAGTCAGCTATCCGGATGTTAAGGGCCGCGAGGAGATCTTAAAAGTACACGCGCGCAACAAGCCGATGGGCAAAGAGGTGTCGCTTGCGACGCTGGCAAAGCGTACCCCCGGCTTTACGGGCGCGGATTTGGAAAACGTACTCAACGAGGCCGCGATTCTGGCCGCGCGCGCAAACCTCAAGGCCATCGGCATGACCGAGCTTGAGGAAGCGATTACCCGCGTTCAGATGGGGCCGGAAAAGCGCAGCCGCGTGATCACCGAGTCGGACAAGCGCATTACCGCTTATCACGAGAGCGGGCACGCCATCGTGGCGCTCTCGCTTGAGGGATGCGACCCTGTACACGAGGTCTCCATCGTGCCGCGCGGCTTGGCGGCGGGATATACGATGTCGCTGCCCAAAGAAGACCAGATGCATGTGACCAAGAACAAGCTGCTCGACAATATTGCGATGGCGCTTGGCGGCCGCGTTGCCGAGCAACTGAAGTTTCACGACGTATCGACCGGCGCTTACAGCGACCTGCAGCGTTCCAGCGAGATCGCAAAGAAGATGGTCACGGAATATGGCATGAGCGAATCGATCGGTCCAATGTTCCTTGGCGGACAGGAAGAAGTCTTTATCGCCAAGGACTGGGGCCATCAGCGTAACTATTCTGAGTCGCTCGCGGCAAAGGTGGACGCCGAGGTGCGCAATATCCTCGAATCCCAATACGAACGGGCGCGCGCGATCATCAGTGAACACATGGAAGCGCTGGATCGCGTCTCCGAAATGTTGATTGAGTTTGAACGCGTAAGCGGCGAGGAGTTCTCGGCCGTATTTAACGGGCAGAGCGCAGCAGAGATTCTTAAAAAGGCAACGCCGAAGCGGAAGCGGAAAAAGCCGGAGGCAACCCCGGCGGAGCCGATTCCGACGGACGCGGAGAGCGTACCCGTATAACAAACGGATTTGAGAATCGAACAACAGACACACAAACGACTTTGGCAAACCCGAGATGGGGCGGCATGTCCGCCCTGTCTTTATGAGCGGCGCAGGAGCGCAATCGATATGAACCAAGACAACACGAAAAAAAATACACTCACGGAACCGTTTGACCTGCATCTGCACAGCAGTTACTCGGATGGTTCCGACACGCCCGCAGAGGTGGTGCGCGCGGCGTATGCGCGCGGGGTCACGCTGCTGGCGCTGACGGATCACGACAACGTGCTCGGCGTGCCGGAGGCGCTCGCGGAGGCGGAACGCATCGGCGTTCGCCTGCTGCCATCCATCGAGATGGATGCGGAATGGCCGCACGAAATGCACATATTGGGCATTGACATCGATACCAACGAACAACGGATGAATGCGGCGCTTGTCACGGCGCTCAAGCGCAGGGGCGAACGAAACGCGATCATTATCGATCGGCTTTTGCACGCGGGTTGCGATATTCGCGGCTACCTTTCGGGCGAGATTGGCGCCGCAACAAGGCTCAACATCGCGCTGGCGCTCGTCAAGGGCGGTTATGTGGCGGATACGAAGGAAGCGTTTGCGAAATATCTGCGAAAAGGCTGCCCGGGGTTTTATACGGTACAGCGGTTTACGCCGGAGGAGATCATCCAGCTGATTCTGGGCGCAGGCGGCGTTCCCGTTTGGGCGCATCCGATGAACGGGCACGCGGACCCGCACAAGATTGCGCCGATGCTCAAGGAGCTTGGACTCATGGGAATGGAAGCGTATCATCCGTCTCTGAGCGAAGGGGATACGGTCGTGATCACGAGCGTAGCGCGGCAACTGGATTTGATCGTGACCTGCGGAAGCGATTATCACGGCACGCACAGGCCGGATGTTGTACCCGGACAAACCTGGCAGGAGAATGTGCTTTTACGCAAAACACGCGCTTTTTTAGAGGCGAGAGAACGTCGGACGCTAGACGGAATCGATTGGGTCAAAGGGAAACATTTGGCATAATATGTCAAT
>JAQVML010000095.1 GCA_028703645.1 Eubacteriales bacterium | reverse complement strand
GGAAGGAATCGCGAGCGTTGGCGGAGACGTGCTGCTGCCGCTTCTTTATAAAAAGACCGAGACGCTGCTGGACTATTTGCGGGAGGACGCAATCCTCGTGGTAGACGAGGCGCTGCTCATCGACGAAGCGCTGCGTACGGAGCAGATGCGCTTTGCCGAGGGCGTAAAGGCCATGTTGGAGCGGGACGAGGGCGTGGCGGAGCAGGGCGCGCTGGAGCGCAGCGCAAACGAGACGTTGGAGCGCCTGCATACGAATAGAACCGTGCTTTTTTACGCGCTTTCGCGCACGCATCCGCAGTTTTCCCCGCGCGAGATCGTAAATCTGGAGTCTCGCGGTGCGCCGCAGTTCATGGGCGCGTTTGACGAGATTGCGCGCGAGATCAAGCGCCTCAATCAACAGGGCGAAAAGACCGTGATCTACGCGGGCGAGCAAACGGAAGAGCTGATCCATAACCTCGCGGACTATGACGCGCAAGCAAGCGCGGCAAGCGAGTTGCCGAGCGAACTGCCCGCGGGCAGAACGCTGATTTTGCCGGGTCAGCTCGCGCGCGGATTCTCTTATCCGCAATACAAGCTCAATATCTTCACCGAGTTTGAGATTACGGGCCGCACGGAGCGCGCGGTCAAGAAGAGCAAATCGAAAAAACACCTTTCGTTCTCCGAACTCTCGGTGGGCGACTATATCGTACACGAAACGCACGGCATCGGTCGCTTTGTCAAGGTGGAACCGCTGACGGTGCAGGGCAACACGAAGGACTATCTGCTGATCGAATATCGCGGCGGAGACCGCCTCTATATCCCGACCGATCAGCTCGATCGCGTGCAAAAATACGTCGGCGGCGGAGAGGACGAGGTTGGCCCGCAGCTGAGTAAACTCGGCGGAGTGGACTGGACCAACCGCGTCAATAAGGCAAAGAACGCGGCAAAGAAGCTCGCGGTCGACCTCGCGGCACTCTATGCGGAGCGGGCAAGCGCGGTTGGATTTGCGTTTTCCAAGGATACCGCGTGGCAAAGAACGTTTGAAGAACGCTTTCCTTATGAGCTCACGCCCGATCAAAAGCAGAGCATACAGGAGATCAAGGCGGATATGGAGCAGGTTCGCCCCATGGATCGCCTGCTCTGCGGAGACGTCGGCTATGGTAAGACGGAGCTTGCGCTCCGGGCGGTGTTTAAAGCGGTTCAGGACGGAAAGCAGGCGGCAATCCTCGTGCCGACCACGATCCTTGCCCAGCAGCACTATAACACCATGAGCTCGCGCTTTGCCGATTTTCCGGTGAAGATCGCGGCGCTCTCCCGCTTCCAAACGCCGAAAGAGCGCGAGGCGGTCAAGGAAGCCCTCGCAAGTGGACAGATCGACGTCGTCGTCGGCACCCACGCGTTGCTTGCCAAAGATGTGAAGTATAAGGCGCTGGGCCTGCTCGTGATCGACGAAGAGCACCGCTTTGGCGTGAATCACAAAGAGCAGATCAAGGCGATGAAGAAGACTGTGGATGTGCTCACGCTGTCCGCAACACCGATTCCGCGCACGCTGAATATGTCCATGACGGGCATCCGCGACATCAGCGTGATCGAGACCCCGCCGGAGGCGCGCTACCCCGTGCAGACCTATGTGTTGGAGTATACCGACGCGCTGCTCAAGGATGCGCTCTCTCGTGAGCTCGCCCGAAAAGGGCAGGTATATGTGGTCTCCAACCGTGTCATCAGCATGGATCAGACACTTCGAAAGTTGGAATCTCTCGTGCCGGAGGCGCGGATTACCATCGCGCACGGGCAGATGGGAGAAACCCAGCTGGAAAATGCGATGCTCGACTTTTTAGAGCAGCGATACGACGTTTTACTTTGCTCCACCATCATCGAAAGCGGGCTCGACATCGGCAACGCCAACACGATGATCGTATTGGAGGCGGACAAGATGGGTCTCGCCCAGCTCTATCAGCTGCGCGGCAGAGTCGGGCGATCCAACCGCATCGGATACGCATATTTTACCGTACAGACCGGTCGGGTGATGAACGAAAAAGCGGCAAAGCGGTTGATGGCAATCCGCGAGTTCACGCAGTTTGGCGCGGGCTTCCAGCTCGCCATGCGCGATCTGGAGATTCGCGGCGCGGGCTCGCTTCTCGGAGCGGAGCAGCACGGGCACATCACGGACGTTGGCTATGAATACTATATCAAGCTCATCCGCAGAGCCGTGGACGAGCAGCAGGGAAAAGCGCTGGAAGCCGTGACGGAGACCAGCGTGGATATCCCAATCGACGCGCACATCCCGCACGAATATGTGCCGAGCGAGCTCATGCGGCTCAAGGCCTACCGCAGAATCGCGGAGATCGACGGCGCGGAGAGCATGATGGACGTGACGGAGGAGTTTATCGATCGCTACGGCGAGCCGCCGGAGAGCGTGACAAACCTCATGCGCATTTCGGAAGTCAAGGCGTATGCCTCCCGTGCGTTTATCGAGAGCGTGACGGTGCGCGAAGGCGAAGCGAGACTGCGCTTTTCGCAAGGCGCGCGGCTTGATGGCGGCAAGCTGATCTCCGCCGTCTCCGGCTTTGAGGGCGCGAGACTGATCGCGAGTGACCCGCCCGCGATTGAAATACGGCAGAAAAACGCCAGCGCTGAGGCAATTACGGGTAAACTGCCACAATTCCTTTACACAATTGTCCGTTGCGTAGACAACGATGCAGGCATATAATGGACAGCGTGGCAACATTCATGACGATGGCGATGGATTCGCGAGAAAACGGACAGAAAGAGTCGTATCAAATCGTAGTTTGCCACAAATGTACACCATATCCACTGCGCAGAGGCGCTGAATAAACAAGGGAGAAACCGATAATGATGAACAATACCTGGAAAAAGGCGCTTTCCGTGCTGATAGCAGTCGCCCTGACGCTGTCTTTTGCGGCTTGCGCAAGCAAGAACGCAAACGCCAGCGCTTCTGACGCGACCGCGTCGAACGCCGCTGCCGATCCCAGCCGTGATGAGGTCGCCGTTAAGATTGGCGATGACTATACCATCACCAAAGGCGATATCATGGACGAGTACAATTATATGGTCTCAATGTACTCTGCCTATGGCATGAGTGCGCCGACGGCGGATGCAGACGTAGAGTCCATGCAGGACAGCGTGATTTCCACTCTCGTTTCCGATAAAATCCAGCTTTATGAAGCAAAACTGCTTGCTCTGACCCTCACCGACGATCAGCAGGCAGAGGTGACCAAACAGACGGAAGACCAGATGAAGTATTTCACCGACAACTTCCGCACGCAGGCACAGAACGAAGGCGCGGCCGACGTGGAAGCGCGTACGATGGAAATCTTCCAAGAGCAGCTGGATGCGGCGGGCATAGATATGGACGTCGATGGATATCGCGCTTATATAATGGAACAATACACCAACGCGGCCCTCAAAACTGCGCTGAAGAGCGAAATAACTAAGGACATCACCGCGACGGACGAAGAGATTCAGACCTATTATAACGATCTGCTGAAGTCGCAAAAGGATTCCTACACCACCACGCCCGCGGACTTTGGCGCGGCAGCGGAAGACTATCAGAAGAACGGCGGAGACCCGATGCTCTATACGCCGGAAGGCTATGTGCGCGTGCGCTCCATCTCGATTTCGCCTGCGGGTGAGGTCTCTGCGGACTACACCAAGCTCAAGGACGAGCTGACCACGCTGGAAACGCAGTATGGCACGGCGGCACTTGCGGCACTTGCCGATAAATACACCGCACAGGGCGCAGCCGCGACCGACACGGGCATCAACGTGACGATCGGCGATATCGAAGGCGGCGCGGCGATCGTTAGCGATTATCTGACCAAGAAGGCCGCTGCGGACGCGCTGTATGAGGAATACATCAAGGACGCGCGCGAAAAGGCGAACGAAGCGTATGCCTCGTTGGAAGCCGGCACCAGCTTTGAAGACGTGCTCAAGAAATATGGCGAGGACACGATGTATACCGATTTCCCCTCGTTTGTCGACACCGGCTTACTGATGTATATCGGCGGTGAAGACACCATGTGGGACGCCGAATTGGTCAAGGCGGTCGGCCTGCTCAAGGACGGCGAACACTCCGCGGTGATCAAGGCAGACGATGTATTCTACATTCTCCAGTTGGTTGGCAGCGAGAAAGCGGGCGAGCTCACGCTGACGGATGCGCACGACGCCATCAAGGCCGCTGTGATCGCTAAAAATGCGGATACAGCCTGGAACACCCAGCTCAAGACCTGGGAGAACGACACCAAGATCGTGACCTATTTTGAGGATATCTATCGCGGCATCGGCAAATCTAAATAACGAACCATTAAGACGGGCGACAGAAATGCCGCCCGTCTTTTGCGCAAAATGGAGAGATCGTTCGATCAATCTGTGTGTTTTCGGTAGAATAAGCGTGATGAAATATCGATTTTACTTGTCTTTACAATCGGGATTTGCTATATTGAGACCAGAACGAAACTGCCGGAACGCATCCTTGCGTTTCACATCGGCCAGCTGGTTCAATTCAAGCAGGAGGTGTTGTGTAATATGAAGTATGAATGCGTTTGCGGTTATGTATATGATCCCGAGGTAGGCGACCCTGATAACGGGATTGCCCCGGGCACCGCGTTTGAAGACCTGCCCGAAGATTGGGTTTGCCCCGTCTGCGGAATGGACAAGGAAGCCTTTACGGCGATCGCATAACGAGAAAGAACCAATTTGGAACAAAAACGACGCTCCGGCTCAGCCGGAGCGTCATTTTGCTTGCGGTTAACCAACCTGCATTAGAATTCCGGTTGCTTGTTTTCATAGAGCGCGGTATAGAGCGCGTTGAGACCGTCCACAATGCGCGGGCCGGCTCGCGTGATCAATGCGGGATCAATATAGAACACGCGTTGCTTTTTTATCGCGTCTACCTGCGCCCATTCGCTGCGCGCGAGGATTTCGGCGGGGCCGGTCAGTTCCGGCGGCGCGGCGTTTGGATCTGCGGTCGCGGTCGGGTCAGCCGTCACGCTTGGGTCCACTGCATCCGCAGATCGATCCCGCGAAACCGTGATGATATAGCCGGGCGAGCGGCCAACTACCTGATCCTGCGTGACGCTGAGCAAGCCGGATTGATCCTCAAACTCGTTATGGTAGCCAAGCAGCGAGACCATGGCGGTGAAGATATTGCCGCTGCCGAGGGTCGTCATGCCGCTTGCAAGCGGCGAGAGCTCCAGATAGACCGTTTCGGAATGGGAGGTTGCCTTGGTTTGGAGCGCCGCGATGGCGGTGATCAACTGGGAGACCAGCGTGTTTGCTTCCGAAGTATGGTTTGTGATGGCGCCTAACAGCGAGATTGCGCCATACATGTTGTTGATATCCGTCACGTTGGTCACGACGATGGCGACGCCCGCGCCGGTCAGCGCGGAGACCAGGTCTGCATCCGCCGCGTCTTCCAGCCCCATGACGACGACCTGCGGTTCGCGAAGAAGCAGCACATCCGGGTCGTTTTTGCCGTTTGCGGTGGCGTACGGCAGCAGATTGACTTCCGCCGGATAATCGCAGGTGAGCGAACGACCGACGACGTTTGGCCCGGCGCCGATGGCGTAGAGAATCTCACAGTCCGCAGGATCGAGAACGACGATTCGCTCCGGATAAGCGCTGAGGCGAACGGCGTTGCCCGCCATGTCCGTCGTGTCCACAAGATATTCGCCGGCTGCGTCCGGCTGCGCGTTTGTTACGGTACCCGGCGTAAAATTGGAGGCGACGTTTGGCGCGCCATCCTCCACCGGCACGGGAGAAGGCAGGGCGCAGGCGCTCATTAAAAACGCAAGACACAGCGAAAGCGAAAGTCTGAGCGCACGTTTATTTCGGTTGGTCATGAGAGAATCCTTTCCTGACGGTGCGCGAGAGTACGCATGCACACACCGCGTGGATGATTGCGATAAAACTGGCTACAGTATAGCATTCCGTGTTCGCCAGAGCAATTCGGCGCAGCGCATGGTTCAAGCGCTCGCTTTCAGAAAAGAAATCAAGAATAATTCCTGTTATTTGGATCTTCTCTTGCAATTTCATCTTTCCAGACAAGGGAGGCCGATCAAGCGGAACATAACGAACGCAATTCGCAAAATAGAGTTTACGGATTCTTAGCAGGAAGTTCACAAGTTAACCCCGTGCGCTGTACGCGTGAATGAAAAAGTT
>JAQVML010000094.1 GCA_028703645.1 Eubacteriales bacterium | reverse complement strand
TGCGTCAGCGCTTCATGATCGGTATTGCGATGATCTGCAGCCACAGCATTATGATTGCGGACGAACCGACCACCGCGCTGGATGTGGCGATTCAGGCGCAGATATTGGAGCTGATGAAGCGCGTTCAGCAGGATCACGGCACATCCGTCATCCTCATTACCCACAATATGGGTATTGTGGCGGAGGCTTGCGACGACGTCGCGGTTATGTATATGGGACGCGTGGTGGAATATGGCACATTGGAGCAGGTGTTCAATCACCCGCTGCATCCCTATACGCGCGCGTTGATGCGCTCCGTTCCCGTGCTCGGCATCGGCAAAGATAAGAAACTGGAGTCGATCAAAGGCTCCACGCCGGATGCCTCGATCGAGTTTCATCATTGCGAGTTTGCCGAGCGCTGCGATCACTGCTCGGAGCAATGCTTGAGCGCTCTGCCGCAGGATCGCATCCTGCCGGACGGGCACTGTGTGCGCTGTTTTCTGTACGCAAAGGAGGGTGAAGCAAATGATTGAGTCAAAGAACGCCAACCCGCTTTTGAGCTTGCAAAACCTGCAAAAATACTATCCCGTGACCGCCGGAACGTTTAAAAAGATCGTAGGCTACGTCAAAGCGGTGGACGACGTTTCTCTCAATGTGTATAAAGGCGAGACGCTCGGCATCGTCGGCGAGTCCGGCTGCGGCAAGACGACGCTGGGCAAGTGCGTCGTGCGCCTGCATCAGCCGACGGGCGGAAAAATCCTGCTGCGGCAGGAAGACGGGCAGATGAAAGACCTGCTGACGCTGAGCAAGGCGGAGAGCTTCTCCGCGCGTCGCCGCGTGCAGATGGTGTTCCAAGACCCTTACGCTTCCCTCAATCCCAGCATCAACATCTACCATGCATTCGACGAGCCAATGCGTATCCATGGCCTTGGCAACAAAGCGCAGAGACGGGAAAAGATTGCGCATATGCTGGAGACGGTCAATCTTCAGCCGGATTATATGTATCGCTTTCCGCACGAGTTTTCCGGCGGTCAACGGCAGCGAATCTGCATTGCAAAGGCGCTTGCCATGGGGCCGGAGGTCATCGTTTGCGACGAGCCGGTCTCCGCGCTGGATGTTTCCATTCAGGCGCAGATCATGAACCTGATGCGCGAACTGCAAAAGCAATATGACCTGACCTATCTCTTTATTGCGCATGATCTCTCGGTGGTGCAGTATATGTCCGATCGGATTGCGGTCATGTATCTGGGCAAAGTGATGGAGCTTGCCTCCGCGGACGAACTTTGCGACTGCAAGGCGCATCCGTACACCGAGGCGCTGCTCTCCGCCGTGCCGATTCCCATCATCGGCGCCAAGAAGAACCGCATCATCCTCAAGGGCGATGTACCGTCTCCGGTCAATCCGCCTTCGGGATGCAGGTTTCACCCGCGCTGCCCGAAAGCCACGCCCTTTTGCGCGCAGAAAGAGCCGCAACTGCTGCCGATGAAGGGCAAGACAAATCATTTTGTCGCCTGCCATTACGCGGATTGCAGCTGTGATGAAACACTCTTGTGCTCCTGTGCGGATGAATCAAAACAAGAATAAATAAAAACGTGTTTGCCCGATGAAGGCACACGAAGGAAAAAGCGATGGAGTGGATCACGCAAGGATTTGAAGGCTTTTCCAAAGGAACCATGGAGAACGGCGGACAGAATCTCTATGTTTCGAAGAAAGGCGTTTTGCAGCGAATTTTTCACTACGACGTAAACTGCGACGGCTTTGCCGACCTGCTGTTTGCGTGCAGCCAAAGCATGTATGAGCGCCCGCCGCTCTATGTGTTTGAGCAGTTGCCGCAGAGCACCGATCATCGGGAGTTGCCCTCCGGCGGTACCTATGACGGCGTGTTTGCGGATTTGTCCGGCAGCGGATATGACGATCTGGTCGTCGCCTGTCAGCACGACGGAACGCATTCGGACGTGACGGCGTTTCTCTATTTCGGAAGCTCCGAAGGACTCACGGAGCGCTATCGCATGGAATTGCCTGCGCCATCGAGCGTTGGCGTTGCAGCGGGGGACTTCAACGGCGATGGAAGGCTTGATCTTGCGTTTCTTTCCAATGAGAAGCTGCGGGTGTTTGAGCAGGAAGAGCGCGGGTTTTGTCCCGCGAGCTTTACGGACTATCCGCTGAACGCAAAGGTGATTGTCGCCGCGGATTTGGATGGCGATGGCTATTGTGATCTGTATTTTAAGGATGTCGAAGGCAAGACCGGCATTCTGTTTGGCAGCGCAACGGGGTTTGATCTCTCTAGCATCGTCTGGATCAATCAAGAGACGGTCGTCGTCAAAGAAGGCGAAGGCAGCACGACCGCGGGGCAGATTCATGCCTATCTACAGTGGCGGCCCTGCGTCGTCACCATTGATCAGAAGCAATATCTCTTTAGCCGCGAGAAGGACGAAGCTGTGTTTTATACCTGCTCGGCGGAACGAAAGCTGACGCGCTCGTTTTCGCTGAATTGCCCCAATGCGGTGGCGGTTGTGTCCGCGGACTTTACCGGCAACGGATTTGACGATTTGGCGATTGCGGTCTTTCTGGATCGCGATCAGGTGCAGGACTGCAAAGTGTATCTCGGCGGTAAAGACGGCTTTTCGGAGCAGCGGGTCACGCGCCTGCCTGTCAAGGGCGCAATCAACATGACAACCGCCGATCTGGATGGAAAGACGCTGATCGTTTGCCGCAGCGGAGAGCGAATTGAGCGCGAGACGCTCTCGCCCGCGTTTCGCTTTTCGCCGGACGGAACAGCGGAGGAAGTGTTTTCCATCCCTGCGGGGGATTGCATGCGCATTCTGGCCGGCAGACCAAACGGAAGCAAACAGCGCGACACCATCGTTTCCCTCAACCACGAACTCAACCGTGCGCAAGGTGCCGAGCATGTGTTCGTCTATCTGGGTGGCGAAGACGGTTATCTGCCGGAGCAGAGGCTGGAGTTTCCCGCGCATTCCGCGGTAGACGGCGCGATGTGCGACTTTTTTGACACGGGCAAAGTAGACGTGCTGGTTTGCAACTGCTTTGAAGATGCGCTGCACTTAGACGACGGTTGTTATCTCTATTTACAGGATGATACGGGATTCAGCGCGGAGAAGAAAGTCATCTTCCCGACGCTGCACTGTTCCGGCTCCGCAATCGGGGATTTTCGCAAGTCCGGCTATCTGGACATCGCGTTTGGAGGATTTTGCAATCGCGAGATTCTGATTTTTCACGGCAGCGAGACAGGCTATTCGCCGGAGAATGTTTCCCGCGTCGTGCTTGGCCCGGACGACGGCACCTATCGGCCGGAGAAGTATGGCGAGGGGCAGGACGTCTACATGAGTGTTCCGCCGGAGGAGCGCGCGGTGACCACGGAATTTGGTCAGGTGCGCTGGATGCTCTCCGCGGACTTCAATTGCGACGGCTGGCCGGATTTGCTGATCTCCGAGATCACGGGCCCGCGTTGCTTCATCCTCTGGGGTGGGCCGGAAGGGTTCTCGACGAGGCGGATGACCACACTGCTCACCGACGGTGTTTCCTCGGCAAACGTTGCCGATCTCAACGGAAACGGCTGGCCGGATCTGATTCTTGCAAGCCATCAGTCCACGAAAAAGAACGCGCGATATGAATCCTATGTCACCGTGTATTGGGGCGGGCCGGAAGGATATCGGGAAAACCGCAGAATGCAGCTGCCGGTCTCCTGCGCAAACGCCGTCACCGTTGGCGACTACAACGGAAACGGAAGCTTTGATATCTACGCAACGTCCTATAACAACGGGCGAACGAGGGATTTGCTCTCCTGCCTTTACAAAGGTGACCACGGCGAATACAGCATCAAGAATGTGCAATATCTGTTTAACCACTCGGGCTCCGGCTGTGTCTCCGGCGATTTCAACGGGGATGGATATACCGACCTCGCCGTCGCCTGCCACAAGGAATACGGCAACCACTGCTCGCATTCCTATATCTTCTGGGGTGGGCCGGAAGGACTATCGGACGATCGTAAGACGGTTTTGCCGACGGTTGGCCCACATGGCATGACGACCGTCGATCCCGGCAACATCCTCGATCGAGGCGATCGGGAACGGTATACGTCCGAGATGAAACGTTTGCCGGATGGTATGGTGCTCACGGGCATCTATTGGGAAGGTGAGTGTACCTCGACTAGCTGGGTGGAGCTTTCAATCCGCACGGCAACCAGCGAAACGGAACTCTTAACCAAAGAATGGCGACGGGTGCAAACAGGGGAAGATCTTACGACGCGGAATCTATCTGGCGTCGTGCAATATCAAGTCGCGCTGTGCGCAAAGTGCGCGTGCGGAACACCGCGAATCAAGCAGGTTCGCGTCACATATGAACGGAGGGATTGAGAAATGAAACAGGGCTTTTTTCCGGCGTTGGGTACGCCGTTGGACGAAAACGGGAACCTTCTTTGCGAGAGTTTTCAAAAGCAGATATCGGATCAGATTCAGGCGGGCGCTTCCGGCCTGCTCGTGATGGGCTCGATGGGGATTGAGCCATATATTCGCAACAGCGTTTATCCGAGTGTCGCGCGCTGCGGCGTAGAGGCGGCGAAAGGACAAGCGCCGGTGCTGGTCGGCGTGATGGACACCTGCATCAGCCGCGTGCTGGATCGCGTGGACGCGCTGAAAGACCTACCACTCGACGGCGTGGTCTCCACGGTTCCATATTACAACGCCATGAATCAATCTCAGGTGGTCAAGTTTTATACCGCGCTGGCGGACAATAGCAAGTTTCCGGTGTATCTATATGATCTCGCGGTCGTGACCAAGACGCGCACCATGCCGGAGACGGTCATGAAGCTCTGGAAACATCCGAACATCCGCGGCATCAAAACGGGCAATCTCGTGACCGCGCGGCTGCTGCTCAACAACCCCGAAAAGCCGGAATCGTTCGACATTGTCTATAGCGATCTGGACACGTTTGACGTCGCGTTCCAATATGGAATCAACAAGAACCTCGACGGCATGTTTGCCTGCGCGCCAAAGACTGGAAAGAAGATGTACGCGCTTTTGGCGGAAGGCCGCTTTGCCGAAGCGACCGCCTGTCTGGACGCGATCGTGGGCCTGCGCGATCTGTTTGTGGAGAGCGGCAGCGTACTCGGCGCGTTTACCTACGCGATGAACGATCTTGGCTACGAAGGCAGTTTCCATATGGATTACGATACTCTGCCACAGGCCATCTATCACGAAAAAGTGACGACGTACCTCAAGCAGATGGGCGAGCTGTAACAGCAGGCGTTCGAAAGGAAACGTTGTATGATTCTCGATACACTGGAGCACGCGGCGCAGTATGAAGCGATTTCCGAAGGACTGCGCGAGGCGTTTCGCGCGCTGAAGACGGCGCAGTTGGAGCCCTATGTCACGGGCAAGACGGAGATCATTGCGGACAAGCTCTATTTACTCAAAAACGCGTACTCGCCCAAGGCGTTTGGCAGCGAGAGCCTGCTGGAAGCGCACCGCGATTTCATCGACGTGATGTACATGGTGGAAGGCGAGGAACGCATCTACGTTAAACCGACTCAGCGACTTCGTAAGATCGACAAGCCGTACGATCCGTCGATCGAGGCGCTTTTAACGAGGCCGGAGGGTGACGAAACTGCGGTTTTGCTCCAAAAAGGACAGTTTATCGTGCTGTTTCCACAGGATGCGCATTGCCCCGCCAATCGCGCGGGCAGCGAAACGGTAAAAAAGATCATCTGCAAAGTCAAAGTCGACTGGTGACGATTCGCAAGAATATCGTTTGATACAAGAAAGGGATTTCCTATGATTTCCTGCACGGAGTTTATCCCGTCCTACAGCACACTCTTTACGTTTCTGGAAGAGAATTACGGCGTAGAAGAGGTGCATCGGTATTGGGAAGACCTGTTTGATCCAAAGAAAAACGGACCCACGCATCTGCTGGAAGAAGAGCTCGGCAAAAACGGCATCGCCGGCTGCTGGAATTATTGGACGCATACGCTCAACGAAGAGGCGGCGGACTTTGACCTCTACCTCGACGAAGAGAACGGCTGGTATCTCTGCCGTATGCGGCATTGTCCGTCCAAGGGAAGACTGCTTGCCATCCAGCACATGACGCCGTATCACGACTATTGCAGTCATTGCGATCTCTATCGGCGGACGGTGGAGCAATATGGGCTGAAATACGTCTATAACTTCACGGGGTGCGACG
>JAQVML010000093.1 GCA_028703645.1 Eubacteriales bacterium | reverse complement strand
CTGTCGTTGTCGCCGGCAATGAGTGTGACGGGCGTGGAAAACTCCAGTCGCTCGATTGCCGCAATCTGCGGCAAACTCAGCGGATAGGAGTCATTTGCGTGTTCGGTTTCGGTCTGCTTGACCGCGCGAAGATAGATCATGATCGGGCTCCAATTTCATAAAACGCTTCAAATTGGCAGGGAAAATCAAAATTCATGTGATGATAGATCAGAAAATTGATCTTTCTTATTATTATATCAAAATAAAGATTGCTATATACAACGGAATCCTGCTAAAATCGGACGGTTGCTTCTGAAATTCAGAATGTCAACCAAACACAGATTTGGCAATCTGCATACGGAATGGTATAATGCAATTATGGAAAATATGCGCAGAAAACAACAAGTCATCAGCGATGTGCTCTCCGGCTCTCCGGCGGAGCTTGCCGGCTTACAAAGAGGCGACGCGCTGCTTTCCATCAACGGCGAGCCGGTCATCGACTTGATCGATTACGAGCATCTCACCGCGGGCGAACTTGTAACGTTGGAAATTCTAAAGAAAAACGGCGAGCAAGAGATCATCGAACTCGAAAAAGATGATTATGAGCCGCTGGGGCTGACGTTTGCCACGAGCTTGATGGACAAGATGCGCACCTGCAAGAATCACTGTGTGTTTTGCTTCATCGACCAGATGCCCAAAGGTGGAAGAAGCAGCCTGCATGTAAAAGACGACGACTGGCGCATGTCGTTTGTGATGGGCAACTATGTGACGCTCACAAATCTCGACGAGCGCGAGCTAGATCGCGTGATCCGTCGCAGGGTCAGTCCGCTGTATATCTCACTGCACGCGAGCGATCCCGCCGTGCGCCGCGCGATGATGAAAAATCCGCACGCGGGGGATATCCTGCCGCAGCTCAAGCGCCTTGCGGAAGTCGGATTGCGATTTCATCTACAAATCGTGCTTTGTCCCGGCCTCAACGATGGAGACGTGCTGCGCCGCTCGATCGATGACATGCTGGCGCTCTATCCGAATGCGCAGTCGCTCGCGATTGTGCCCGTGGGGCTGACGCGCTATCGCGAAGGACTCACACCGCTTCGCACGTTTACGCCGGAGGAAGCGCGCGCGCTCATTGCAGAGACGGAAGCAAAGCAACGCGAGATCTTATCCAAACTTGACACGCGATTTGTGTTTTTAGCGGACGAATGGTATACCCTCGCGAATCAAACGCTGCCCGCGTATGACGATTATGAAGAATTCCCGCAAATCGAGAACGGCGTTGGTCTGCTTCGCCTGTTTGAGGGTGAAATGCTGGAAGCGCTGGAAGCGCGAAAACCGCTGAAGAAACCAAAGCGATTTTTCATGGCGGGAGGCACCTCCGCATACTCGTTTTTTACGGAATCCTATAAACAGCTCTTGCCCTACAACATCACGATCGACACGCGCGCGATCATAAACCGGTTCTTTGGCGAGAGTGTAACGGTTGGGGGTCTGGTCACAGGCGGGGATTTGGTAGAGCAGCTCAAGGGCGAAGAGTTCGGCCGCGCGCTGCTGATTCCGCGGGCGATGCTCAAGGCAGACGAGGAACTCTTTCTCGACGGCATGAGCAAGGCGGAGGCGGAAAGCGCACTCGGTACACGCATCATTCCCGTTGCAACCGGAGAAGACCTTGTTGAAATTGTGTTTACAGAATGATGATATTTTATAAGAGCTAATTTTAAGAAAACAATCAAAAATTGCCGCCAGTCGGCAGCAGGAGAATACATGAGAAAACCATTGGTAGCGATCGTCGGCCGCCCGAACGTAGGCAAATCGACGCTCTTTAACCGCCTGATCGGCAGGCGTGTCGCAATTGTAGAAGATACCCCGGGCGTGACAAGGGACCGCATCTATCAGGACGCGGAGTGGCTGAACTACGCCTTTACGCTGATCGACACCGGCGGAATCGAGCCTGCGAGCGAGGATATCATCGCGTCTCAGATGCGTCGGCAGGCGGAGCTTGCCATTGAGACTGCGGACGTGATCCTTTTTCTCGTTGACGGGCGTGAGGGGATGACCAGCGCGGATATGGACGTTGCCGATATGTTGCGCCGATCCAGCAAGCCGGTCGTTCTCGCGGTGAACAAGATCGATGCGCCGAAGTTTGAAGAGGCGATGTACGAGTTTTATTCGCTTGGCCTCGGAGACCCCTATACCATCTCTTCCGCACAGGGACTTGGGCTAGGCGATCTTTTGGACGCGGTCGTCAAAGATTTCCCAAAGGACATCGAAGAGACGGACACCGAGCGCATCAATATCGCGGTCGTCGGCAAGCCGAACGTTGGCAAGAGCAGCCTCGTTAACGCACTGCTCGGGGAAGAGCGCACCATCGTCAGCGAAATTCCCGGCACGACGCGCGATTCCATCGACTCCAACTTTGAGCGCAACGGACGCGAATACACAATTGTAGATACCGCCGGAATTCGCAGAAAACGCAGCGTCGAGGACGAGACGATCGAGCGCTACAGCGTCATTCGTTCGCTCTCCGCCATTCGCCGCGCGGATGTGGTGCTGATCGTATGCGACGCGAGTCAGGGGTTGAGCGAGCAGGATGTTCGCATCGCGGGTTACGCGCATGAAGAGGGGAAGGCGAGCGTGCTCATCGTCAACAAATGGGACCTCATCGAGAAGGACACCCATACGATGCATGCGTTTGAGAAGAGCCTGAGTGCCGACCTTGCGTTTATGAGCTATGTGCCGATGCTGTTTATCTCCGCAAAGAGCGGACAGCGCGTGGGTAAAGTGCTGGAGCTAGTTGACAAATCCTTTGAACAGGCGCGCCGCAGAATTACGACAGGTCAGCTCAACGACGTCGTCAGTGAGGCGGTCATGATGAACGATCCGCCGAGTGATAAAGGCCGCACGCTGAAGATCTATTATTCCACGCAGGTTTCCGTGCAGCCGCCGACGTTTGTTATCTTCGTCAACGACACGGAGATTGTGCATTTTTCCTACGAGCGATATCTGGAAAACTTCTTTCGGAAATCCTTCGGTTTTGAAGGAACGCCGATTCGCATACTCTTTAGGAGTAAGAAAAAGGAGAACGAGCAGTGACCTTTTTTACAGGAATCCTGACACTTCGCGTTTGGACAGCGATCGTATGCGTCGTGATTGGATATCTACTTGGCAACATTCAAACCGCTATCATTGTCAGCCGGGCATATTATCATGACGACATTCGCAACCACGGCAGCGGCAACGCGGGCAGCACCAACATGGTGCGCGTGTATGGCTATGGACCGGGTGCAATCACGTTTGCGGGAGATTTTCTCAAGGCGTTTCTCGGCGTATTTCTGGGCCAGCTTGTCTGCGGAGCGGTTGGCGGCTATATCGCGGGGTTTTTCGTCGTTGTCGGTCACTGCTGGCCAATCTTTGACGGCTTTCGCGGGGGCAAGGGCGTTGCGTCCTCCTATAGCATCGCGATCTTTACGTTTCCGCTCGGCGCGCTGGGTGCAATTCTCATCGGCGGAGTGATTCTGCTGATCAACAAAAAGATGTCGATCATGTCGCTGGCCGCGATGTTGTTGTTCTTTTTAGCAACGCTCGTGTTTCGCCTGAACGATCTTCCATTGGTGATTCTTGCGGGGCTTTTGACTATTGTTGTGTTCATTCGCCATACGGAGAATATCAAGCGTTTAGTCCACGGCGAAGAGCAGCGCCTCCACAAAGAGGGAAAATAAACAGCTTTCGAATTTCGCAACAAAAAAGCGCTGCTGACGTTCATCTGTCAGGAGCGCTTTTCGCGAAGCTGTCGTTACCCAATATGGAATTTTTCGCGGATCGCGTCCGCCGCTCGGATCGCATGCACGGACTCCACGCAAAACTCGATTCGCGTTTCGCTTGTGGTGATCAGCCAAATGTGAATGCCCTCTTTGCGAAGGGTGGAGAAGAGCTGCGCCGCGACGCCGTGCTGCAGCGCCATGCCCGTGCCTTCCAGCGTGAGCTTGGTCAGGTCGGTGCGCGTGCGAATATCGCAGCCGTAGCCGTTTCTCGTCAGTTCGTTGATGGCGTTGAGCGCTTCGGAAAGAGAATCCTCGTTCAGCGAAAAACCGATACTAAGGCTCTGCTCGTCCGGCTCGGAGCAAGCGATCATATCCACAAACACGCCGTGTTCGGCGATGACGTCAAACACACGGGAAGCAAACGAATCTTCCTTGGCAAACGAGCGCATGATGACCACAGCCTGGTTTTCGAGCGAAAACAGTCGGGATGCCGCGTCGTGCTCGGTGACCACATTTTTCATATTGTAGAGACCCGTCTGTTTGCCGACGAGGAACTGCGCTGCGCGCAGCGCGCCCTGCGCAAACACCTGCTTGCTAAACGCACGGTGCGAGACCTCGATAATCTCGTCGTTGCCGATGAACTGCACCTGATGTTCGCCAACGACCGTACCGCCGCGAACGGAATGGATGCCGATCTCGTTATCCGAGCGGCGCTTGTTTTTTTCATGACGACCGAAGACGTATTCTTCGTCTTCCGGCGAAATGGAAGCGACGGCGTTTGCGAGCATCAGCGCGGTGCCGCTTGGGCTATCCACCTTCTTGCGGTGATGGGTTTCGATGATCTCCACATCAAAATTGGAGCCGAGCGTAGAGGCCGCGAGCTGCACCAGCTCCACTTGCAAATTGACGCCAAGGGACATATTGCCCGTTTGGAACATGGCAACCTGCTCCGAGGCGGAGCGGATGAGTTTCAATTCGCGTTCGCCGAGGCCGGTGGTACCGATTACGGCGGGGATCTTTTTTTCCAGCGCATAACGGATGATCTCCGGCGTGCTCGCGGGGATGGAAAAGTCGATGATGACATCCGCACGCTCTTTGATCTCGTCCAGCGTTTTATACACCGGGCAGCTATATGTATTGGCGCAATCAAAGGGGTCAACGCCCGCAACGGCGGGAAAAGCGCCGCTCTGCGCTTGAATAGCGGCATACACGGCGCGTCCCATTTGACCGCAGATTCCGTTGATGATCACAGAGATCATGTCAGTCCTCCCGATTTGGTTGTAATCAGATCAGTTCGTAACCCTTTAAGGTTTCTTCGATCAGGCGCATGCTGGCAGCGGACGGAGGAACGAGCGGTAAACGCACATCCGGCTCGCAGAGCTGCATGAGGCCCATCATGGCTTTGAGCGGAATCGGGTTGACTTCGCAGAAAGCGGCTTTCCAGATCGGGATCAATTGCAGCTGCAACTGCCGCGCAAGCTGGATATCACCTTTAAAGAAAGCATCGCAGAGCGCGTGCATCTCGCCGGGCACGATGTTTGCGATCGTGGAGATAACGCCTTTGCCGCCGATGCTGAGCACGGGCAATACATGATCGTCGTTTCCGCTGTAGATGTCGCATTGTGGGCAGAGCGCCGCGATGTTGACGATTTGCTCGATGTTTCCGCTGGCTTCTTTTGTGCCGACAATGTTCTCATGCGTGCAAAGCTCCGCCATGGTCTGCGGCAAAACGTTAAGCCCCGTGCGCGAAGGCACATTATAGACGATGATGGGGGTTTCCACCGCGTCCGCTACCGTGAAGTAGTGGCGCACCAGACCCGCCTGCGTGGTTTTGTTGTAGTAAGGCGTGACAACAAGCAGACCGTCCACGCCGATTGCTTCGGCGGATTTGCTGTTGCTGATCACTTCTTCGGTGTTGTTTCCGCCCGTGCTTGCAATGACCGGCACGCGACCGTTGACACGCTCGACGACGAACTGGATCACACTCAGACGCTCGTCGGTCGAGAGCGTAGCGCTTTCACCGGTCGTTGCCGCGCAGATGATTGCGTCCGTATGGTTCGCAATTTGCAGCTCGATCAGCCGGGTAAACGCGGTGAAGTCAACCGACCCGTTTTGAAACGGGGTAACGATCGCAACGCCGCTTCCTCGAAAGATAGACATACGTTTTTACGCCTCCCATTGACGAATGAGTTCCTGTGCAATCTGCACGGCGTTGGTCGCCGCGCCTTTGCGGATGTTATCCGCAACGCACCAGAAGTTGATTCCGTTTTCAACGGAGAAATCGCGGCGGAGACGACCGACATAGACGGGGTCGGTGTCCGCGGCGTGAATCGGCATGGGATAGATGCCCTTTTCGGGGTCGTCCTGAACAATCAGGCCTTCCGTGCCTTCCCAAAGCTTGCGGATGTCGGCGACTTCAAACGGCTTTTCGAACTCCACATTGATGCTCTCGCTGTGGCCGTGGAACACGGGCACGCGCACGGTGGTCGCCGTTATGC
>JAQVML010000092.1 GCA_028703645.1 Eubacteriales bacterium | reverse complement strand
TTTCAAATCCATACTCACCGCAGTATTGCTGGAACTGTTTCCAGGCATACGCCTGAGATTCATTGATCAGGGACTGTGCAATAAATGCAGCTTTATACGTTTTCGCGCCGTCTGTTGCCGCTGTTTCATCCGTTGCGGGCGCTTCGGTTGCTTCCGCTGCGGCGGCGGGTGCTTCGGTCGCCTCCGTTGCGGGAGCGGAGACGGGTGCGCATGCGAACACGCCGACCACCATCATGAGAGCCAGGAGCAGTACGAGAACCTTTTTGGACATTCTGTTTTTCCTCCTTTTATTTTTCCGCGAGTCATCTCGCAAGAATTCCGTTATTTTAAGTAGCCCAGATACTGTGATTGAAAGCTCAAGATTGTATCGAGTGTCTTTTCCGCCGCCGAAACGCTGTCGACAATCGGATCAACCAAGAGCGCCTGCAATGCCGCCTTCTTCGAACGGCTCAATACCGCCTCTACCGTCATATCCAAAACGCCGACTCGATTGGACAGCAGTCCGCCGAACCCGGCCGGCATATCGATCTTCATCCCGTGTACGCCGCTTCGATCCACATACGCGGGCACTTCTACGATAACATGATCCGGTAAATTCGAAATCAACCCGTTGTTCTGCATGTTGACCGCGAGCTCTTCATGCTTATCGTCCGTCTCAATTCCTTCAATAATCGGAATCACGCGCCAGTATTCCTCCGGCTGTGTGCCTTCCGCAATTCGTTTTTGTGGGTTCACGACATAGCTAAGGCACTCTTTCTTATATCCTGTGTAGAAATCGATAATGCCTTTGTGATCGGCCACTTCCTGCGCCCAGGAAACATACTCGCCAAGGTGGCTGTCCGTCGTAATCGGCACATAGCCAAAGTACTGAAACAGTTTCATAAACAGTCCGCGCTCGCTCGTCTTGCCGAAATATTCGGGAACCTTTTCGCGGATTTCCGGATATGCGTCCTTGCCGGAGTCGCGATATGACGCTTCCAATAAAATACTGAAGTGATTCAATCCGCCTGCGCGAATCTTCAAATTGTCAAATTCCGTATTCAGCATCTTTGGCAGATGAATCACCAGAGAGGAGATCTCGTGACACAAACCAATGAGTTTCATGTTCGGAAATTTCTTTTGAATCGCCATTGAAATCGTCGTCATCGGGTTGCTTAGATTGATGACCAGTGCTTCCGGGCAGATTTGGTCTACGTCCGCGCAGATCTCGAGTATCGGCGGAATGATGCGCAACGCATGGAATACGCCGCCGGGGCCACCGTTCTCACCATACACCTGCTTGATGCCATATTGCTGCGGAATGTGCCAATCCTGTTCCCACAGTTCATAGCGATTGCCGACTTCGATCGAAATGATGACGTATCCGGCGTTCTTTAGCGCCTCTTTGCGGTCTGTCGTGGCCTCGATCGTATAGTTGAGATGATGTTCGGAGCTATAATCCCGGGCAGTTTTGGCAACGGCATCTAGCGCCTCACGATTGATATCTACCAGCGAGATGGTGCTGCCCTCCAAGGCGTGAGATTGAAAGATATCCCCCAATGCACCAAGGCCAAACATTGCGCTTCCCGCGCCAATCAATACAATTTTGCTCATATACCCTCCTTGTCGGTTTTATAAAACTCATAAGAAAACGAAACGGTGCCCTGATGCGATTCACCCGGTGAAACACGCAGCAGGTGCGCTTCTTTTACAAACCCTTTTGCGTCCAGGTTGGGCGCGTCGCTCGAACTCGTCTGCTTCTCCGCGCAGAAAAAAGGTCGTCCCTTTGGCGTAAAAACCTGAACATGCGTGTAGTCGTTGGTAGACGTCATGAAGACACGCAGACCAAGCGTCGTATAATCCACAACAACCGGGTCGCTGGGGTCCATTGTCGTAAAGCAATTATCCAAATCCAGCTTGCAAATGGAGACGGGAGTCTGCAAGTCATACTCTTTTTGTGCGGTATCCAGCAAAACGCCGGTTGGCAGCAATGCATCGGTCAGCTCCATCATGTGCTTGGCGGGAACCTTCAGCAGCGTTGCCTCATCGCCCGAAAGCTTCGTGAAAAATGTGTGGTAGGAGATGCCAAACGGAAGCTCTTTTTGATCCCGGTTTGTCACCTTGTGGCTGATTTGAAGGCCATTCGCCGTAACCTTGTAAAAAATGGAGATTGTATGGCAAATGGGGAATCCTTCGTAGACCGGATGTGTTTCATCGATATCCAGATATGTTTCCAGTGTCACGCCATCGTCTTCTATGACCGGTTCGCGATAGCCCCAGTTTTCGTCATAAACAAGAGAATGCATGAAAATCGGAATCCCGTTTTTCATTTGCCATTGTCTCTCGCCGTTGATCGTGTATCTGCAATTCTCTACGCGATTGGGAAACGGATAGAGAATCGGATTTCCGGTGTAGTAGGATGTCAGTCCAAATTGATCGTCATGCCAAACGATATCATGTTCACCGATTCGAAAGCAAAATAGATTGTTTCCAAGCTCGGGCGAAACTTTGATCAATAGATCTCTTTCCTGATCATTTTGTGCCCGATAACCCAATGCGATCACTCGTCTACCACACTTCGTTTCAAATCGATAGAAAAACCTGTTCACTTGCCGGCTCCATTTCTTTGTTTAATGACTTTATTATGTAGATTAAAAAAAGAGGACAAACGAATAATATCACGCAATTTTCAGTTCTGCAAGTGTTTTTGTGAATTTGTTTAGACAGTCACTATATTATTTATGCTCTCGGGAAAAGATTTCGCATGCCCAGCGTCGCGGCACCTACGACGCCTGCATTTCCCCGCAACGTTGACAATACAATTTTCACTCCATCCGAGCATTCTTTCATCGAAAGGGATATTGCTGCTTCCTGCAGCGAATCCATCATATATTCTCCCAAGCGAGACATACTGCCACCCAGTATGATCATCTCCGGATTTAAGATGTTGATCATGTAGGACAAAGCAACGCCGATGTATCGACCTGTTTTGTTTAAAATATCCAATACGCAGTCGTCCCCACTGGCGGCTGCTTTCAGGATCGTATCGATGTTAATCGCGCCGAGATTACCCGATACAAGCCGCGCGGCCTCGCTCTTGATGCCGGTATGGATTGCGCTAATCGTATCTCGAATCACCGTATATTCCGTAGCAACGGTATCCAAGCATCCATATTTGCCGCACACGCATTGTATTCCGTTATCGACTACCCGAATATGGCCGATTTCTCCGGCAGCATAGCGACTACCCCGGAATACTTCTCCGTTGAGAACAATTCCAGAACCGATTCCGCGACCGACATTTAAAAAAACATAATTCTTTACTTGTTTTGCCTGCCCGAACCAGCTCTCGCCAAGCGCCATCGCGTTTGCATCGTTATCGATATAGACCGGCAAATGCTCTTCCCGCTCGATAAACGTCTTCAAATCAAAATTTCGAAGCGCCATTGCGGGCGCAAAAACGGAGATGCTCTTAGTGGTGTCAACGATTCCGTGCATCCCGATGCCGATGCTCTTGACCTCTACCCCTTGCACCATGCCCCGGACTGCGCGAATACACGCGAGCACATCGTGCTCAAAATTTCCGGTCTCGTGTTGAAACGGTTGCTCCGCAATCGCGAGAATCCGGCCGGTCAGTGAAACAACCGCAGCTTCAGCACCGTCCTTATGAATATCCACGCCCAGAAAACAAACGCTGGAATCGGAGATTGTCACCAGCACCGGTTTTCGCCCCCCGCTGGAAACGCCCGTGCCAATCTCTTTGACAATTCCTTCATCGATCAACTCTGCCATATTGCTGGAAACGGTTGCAGACGTTAACTTCAGAATCTTCGCAATATCGGCTCTGGAGATCGGCCCGATATCGTGCACCACCTGAAATATGGAGGCTTTGTTGATCTCTTTAATCAGTTGTTTGTCTCCAGTATTGTACCCCATATTGTTCGGCTCCTCATTTTCTTATTCCCAGTTTAACTTTTTTTACTCACTTTGTAAACTGTCAATTTGAGTTTGATGTTTGGTATCACGGCTTGGATGTGTGACCTCACTGATGAAAAGCTGTTTTGATATGTTTCCTTGCTGTCTGTCTGCATCACAAGTCGCCGAAGATGATTTGAACCGAGTCAAATCCCTAAGGATGAACCCAATCATGATCGCAACCAAGCGCCGGCAACGGAACTACACCGAGTTCCATTCGCACAGCGCTTGTTTGATATTGCCTTCGGTTGAATCGGCCCACAAGCCGGAATATGCGGTTTTGGTGGATTGTTCTTCGTGGACTTTACGAGATTTCCAGCAGGCGCTTCCAAGCGTCGATATACGACTGTGCCTGTTCTTCGGAGTGCCCTTCCGCGAAGATGCGAAGCAGCGGCTCCGTGCCGGAGAAGCGGCAGACAACGAACGAATCGTCCGCAAAATACGCCTTGCAGCCGTCGAGATAGCTCACGCGAACAGGCGAAACCGCAAACTTTGGCAGCGCGCAGTCGGTGAAGATCGTTTGCATCAGTTGCTCCCGCTGCGGCGCGGAAAAGCGCACATTGCTCTCTTTCATGAGATATGTGCCGAATTTTTGCGAAATCTCCGCCATCATCTCGCTGGGAAGTTTACCGGTTTTGCAGATCATCTCCACAAACAAGGCGGAAGAATAGACCGAGTCCTTACCGTGGATATGCCCGCGCACGGTGAGTCCGCCGGAGGATTCGCCGCCGAGCACCGCGTCCACCTCGTCTATTTTGGAAGAGATGTGTTTAAACCCCACCGGAACCTCGTAACACGTTTCGCCAAACGATTCCGCAACGCGGTCGAGCAGATGCGTGGTGGACATGTTGCGCACGACGGGGCCTCTCCAGCCCTTGTACTCGTGCAGATACGTATACAGCAGCACGAGAATTTCGTTCGCGCTGATGTATCGTCCCGTACCGTCGATGATGCCGAGGCGGTCGCCGTCACCATCCACCGCAATGCCGAGGTCGTATCTTCCGTAGACGACGCGGTTACGAAGCTCCGCCATCGTGTCCTCGGTCGGCGCGGGCATCATGCCGCCAAAATATGCGTCCTTATCGCCATGAATTTGATCCACGGTACAGCGCGCCGTATTGAGGATTACCGTCAAGGGATAGGTGGACGAGCCGTGCATGGAGTCAAACAGGATTCTCGGCCCGCGCGCACGAATGGCGGCAGTGTCGATTACGGCGAGAATGGAGTCGATAAAATCGTTGAACGGATTTTTGAGGTAGGTGACAAGCCCCTTCGCCTCCGCCTCCGGCACGGGTAGCGTATGAATCTGTTCCAGTGCGTTGATCTCGCGCTCCAGCCGCTCGGTCACGTCCAGCGGAGCGTCGCGACCCTCTTCTACGATGATCTTGATGCCATTGTAGTTGCTTGGATTATGCGAGGCGGTGATCTCGATGCCGCGATAGAGGTTATGTTGCTTGACGAGATACATAATCAGCGGCGTCGGCACACTGCGCTGCATGAACCAAACGTGAATTCCGTTTGCCGCGAGCACCTCCGCCATCCAGGTTGCCGCCTCTGCGGAGAGAAATCTGCGATCAAAGCCGATCACAACGGGTTTGTCCGTCTTGCCATCCGCAATCAGCGTGTTCATGAGCCCCTGCGCCACGCGCTGAATATTTGCCATGTAGAAGTCTTTACCAATCTCCGCGCGCCAACCGCCGGTTCCGAAACAAATCATACCGTGTCCTTTCGAAAAACGAGAATGATCCGTTTTCGATCATTCTCCTTTACTATCTATGCTAAATTCAATTTGATAAGAGCAATTTCAGCCTTTTTGGTTGCGATACTCATACGCGCTCATGCCGGTGATCTTCTTAAACGTCCGCGCAAAGTGTCCCGGGTCACAATATCCCACGCGCTCGCCAATATCGCCAATCTTGAGCTTCGGATCGGCGAGCAACAGCTGCGCCCTTTTCACGCGAATCTCATTGAGCAGATCGTAAAAGCTCTTTTCCAAATGGCGGTTGAGAAGCTTGCTCAGGTGCCACTGGGAGACATAACAGTGGTCGGCAACGTCCTGCAACGTGATCTTATCCGCGTAGCGCTGTTCCATATACTGCACCGCCTCGCGTACGAGAAAACTGCCCGCGGGCTGCGCTTCCTCCGCGGTCTCTTCCTGCGCCAACCCCGCACTGCGGAGGTTTTCGGTCATCGCGCGCATGGCCTCGTTGATCTCATCCATCTTGGAAGGTTTGAGGAGCAAGCGCGTGACCCCGAGGCGAATCGCCTCCTGCGCATAACCAAAGTCGCGATGCCCCGTCAGCACCGTCACTT
>JAQVML010000091.1 GCA_028703645.1 Eubacteriales bacterium | reverse complement strand
AGTTTCGGTTGTATTTCACCGCGCCGCGCAGGGTCTTTGCCAGCGCGCTGGACTCCGTGGTCGCGAGGTTATCTGCAAAGTGGATCAGGTCGATCTGGTTGATCTTGCTGCTGGTCGAGAAATCGCGGGAGCCGCTTCTCGCGGTTGCGACGGTGTTAAATCCGTCTCCCGCGATGAGCTCGCTCGTCGAGGAAGAAAACGCCTTGAAGGCCACAGGAACTGTTCCCTGCAACTCCGCCAAATCCGTCATAGACAGCGTCGTCTGGCTGGTTGAACCGCTCATCTTGACATAATCGTCGATGATCTGCTTGCCAACATCCAGCGAATCCATTGCGGGGTTTGCGGAGAGATCCGACAGCCAGTTGGTATAATACCAGCCGGTACCGGGCTCCACCGCCTCGGAAGCAACGAGATAATCGCCGTATTGAGACGTCACCAGCGCGGTTTCCAGCGTTGCCATCAGGCACGCGTCAAAACCGATGATATCGAATTTTACGCCGCCGTTTTTAAGCGCGGTATTGATTCCGTCGAGGCTCATGCTCTCGCCCGGGAAGAGCTCGTCATATCCGTATCCGGTCAGTGAGCCGCCGCCGTGATCCCAGAGAACTAGAATATAGCGATCCGCCGGATACTCGCGCGCGCTGAACTGGATGAAGTCCGAAAGCGTGGCAGGGTCTACCATAGAGCGCTTGCCAACCTTCGCGTCCAGCGTCTCAAGACCGCCCTGTTTGATGCGGAAGCGCTGGTTTGTGTTGCTCTTGATGATCTGGTTTTGCCAGTTGGAGGCACCGCCCGTCTCCAGAATCACGTTGATGTTGTTGCCGAGCGTTGCATTCACCATCTCTTCAAGGTCGGAGGTCGCCATGCCACTCTTGCTCTCAAGGTCGGTTCCGCACATATAAACCATCACGGTGACGGTTTCTGCGCGCGCGGTATCGGTGAACTTCTTCCGCGCGGAGGCAGCCACCTCGCGATCGGGTTCGTGCGCCTTGTAGACCTCGTCCGTGCCGGAGGCGGGCGCAATCTGTCCAGAGGTGCTGCCATAGCTGCCGAGCGGGGAGCCGAGCGTATCTGAGATGGAGCCGGACGCGCTTCCTGATGTGTCGTTGCTCGTGTCCGAGCCACTCAAGCTGGAATCATTCGTCGTGGTGGCATAGTCTCCCAGCAAACTGCCCAGCAGATCTCCGCTTGTACTGCCGGAGCACATGTTGAGTAGCAGCACCGCGCCGACTACGATTAAAATCAATACAAGGATGCGTCCAAGGCAGCCTCGCTTATTTGATCCATTGTTGCTGGCTCCGCCGATGAGCAGAGCGAGCAATACGGCGAGCAGCCCGCCGCCGCCAACGCCGCGATCTCCGCCACCGCCAAACGAACTGCCGGAAGAGCCGCGCGGGCCTCCGCCGACGCCACCGCTGCCGAGGCCGCTGCCGCGACGGTATGCATTCCCTCCACCGGATACGGTTCTTCTCGATCTGCCGCCCGGTCTGTTTGCAGGACTCATGGTATTACCTCCTGTACGCTGTATCAAACTTGTTTCTTATTTCTATGCGTCTCAAATGATATTCGGCATATTACGGTGTTATTGCCGTCGAATTCGGCACAAAATCGCGTATGCCAGCATCCTCTAGCACGGTACTCGCGCCAAAGTGGTCGCCCACCATGGACTTATAGCCAAAACGGTCCAACACCGGTGAATAGGTGATGACTTCCAGCGTGTCCGCCATTGGGTCAAGGCGCAAAATTCGCAGGTATCCAACGCTGTTGTAGGATTCATCTTGCAGGTTCATCATCATCTGATGCACCGTACGATCCGGCGTACCGTCCGCGTTGTCGTCTAGTTTTTCGGGAATGTAGAGCATGCCGTTATCGTGCCCGCACAGCACGAGCCGAATATTGGGCGACTGCTTGACCACGCGCTCGATCATCCGGCTGCCAATCGAAGTATAACCGCCAAAGTTGATATAGCTGTGCAAGCAGAGCACGGCATAGTGATCCGAATATGTCTTGCAGACCTCGTTGATCCAGTTGATGGCGTCAACCTCAAACCCGTAGGAAAGCGAAAACACGAGAACCGGCACCCCGCCCGCAGTAAACGCGGTGTAGTAGACATACCCCGATTCATCAAAAGCGTGCTTGGGGTCAAAATCGGTATCCATTCGGTGATCCAGATACGGCGTATGCTCGTCGTAGTCCGGCAGTTGGTCGTGATTGCCGGCAACGGTCAGAATCCGCATTCCCTCCGGTAGGCGGCGAAATCCGTCTTCCGCGTTTTGCCAGGAGTACTCCCGATAGGCGTTATAGACGATATCACCCGTATGCACGGTAAGAACCGTGTTGTATTCCTTCGTGGTATCGCAGATCCATTGCGTCATCTTGCCGAATACATCGTTGTTGGCTGCGGTGTAGTTCTGCGTGTCGCTCATCCATGCGATGGAAAACGCCTTCGGCTCCGGTGTCGGTTCCGGCGTCGGCTCTGGCGTGACGGTTGGCGTCGTCGTAACCGCGGGCGTTAACGCCACCGTTTCGGTTGCGGAGCTCGGCGCTTGTGCTATAGAGAGACTGTTCTGATCTAGCAACGTGCATGCCGTCAACATCGAGACCGCGAAAATCAAAAAGCTGGTTGCGAGTAGTCGTTTCGTCAGTTGCATCTGTTTAGGTGGTCGTCCTTCCATGTTTGTTGCCCTGTTTGTTGCATTGTAACAGAGTTACACATGCTAGAAATATCTTACCATTCGCGCGAGTCTACGTCCAGTTGTATGCACGTGATAATCGTGTTAGAATTGGTTTATGAATACGAAGCTTCGGCAAAAACGATTTTCGTTGATTCTCATCGCTACGCTCCTTCTGATTTCTTTTGGATGCGGGCGCGGCGTGATCAAGGCCCCTACACCATCGGCCGAATCTGTTGCGATTGCGGCGGAGGTTCCCGCGCCAGTCAGCGAACCAACTTCATTGCCGCATCCGCAACTGAAATACATCTTTCTATTAATCGGAGACGGCATGGGATATGCGCAGATTCAGGCCGCATCCGAAGCGCTCGCAGCCGACAATCGCGATCCGCTTTGCTTCCTCGATTTTCCCGTTCAGGCGAGCGTTAAAACAAGCAATATCCTCGGCAAGGTGACGGATTCTGCCGCTGCCGCCACGGCGATCTCTACCGGGCAAAAGACCATCAACCGCTATCTTGGTCTGGATCAAAACAAGAACCGAATTGAGACCGTTGCTGAAACACTGCGCAACATCGGCCGCAAGATCGGCATTCTCACAACGGTCTCGCTCGATCATGCGACGCCCGGCGGTTTTTATGCGCATGTCGACTCCAGACGAAACTATTCTACGATTGCAGACGACCTCTTCGCCAGCGGATTTGACTATTTCGCGGGTGGTGGATTCCATCGTACGCCGGATGCGCCCACGCATGCGGAAGAAAACGGATATACGCTGATTCATTCGTTCGAGGAAGCGCCAGCCACGAACGACGGCAGACTGATTCTCTCCTCTTCGCTGATCTTCGGCGATTACGGTGTTTTGCCCGCCATAGACGGCGGCGCAAGAGTCGATTGGCTAAAGAAAGCAACCGATCTTGCCATCTCGCGACTGACGAATCCCGCAGGGTTTTTCATGATGGTGGAAGGCGGGCGAATCGATTACTTCTGCCATTACAATGACGCGGCTTCGTTTGTTGGCGAGCTGCTCGACTTTGACAAAGCGGTTCAGAGCGCGATTGCGTTTTACCAGCAGCATCCCGAGGAGACGCTGGTGATCGTTACCGCCGATCATGAAACCGGCGATGTTTCGTTTACCAAGGGTGATCGTAGCGCGCTGCTTTCGCAGATCATTTCCAGCGATACTTGCGATAACACGCTGGTTGCCGATTGCGTCGCCGCAAAAACGTCCTTTGATCAGGCGTTGCCCATCTTTGCGTCGGCTTTCGGGCTGACGAATCTGACCGCGAAAGAAACCGCTGTCTTAAAAGAAGCATACTACCGCACGATTCAAAACAGTATGCCCGGCAACACGAGCGACGAGGAATCCGGCGTCTACGACCCAATCACGACGGCCTGCATCAATCTGGTTGCGGCGCGCGCCGGCGTCGTCTTCGGCTCCGGCGGACACACGGCAAAGGATGTGCCGCTCTATGCGCTCGGCATCGGTTCCGAGTTCTTCAGCGGCAGCTATGAGAACACAAGAATTCACGATGCGATTCTGGAGGCGGTTTCCGCGTATCCCATCTCGTAAATACCGGCAAACAATACTGTTTCTATTCCTTTAATGGAATAAATCTATCATGGAAAGGCCAACCTGTATGAAACTCACCTTCATCGGCGCAGACCACGAAGTAACCGGCAGCTGTACGCACCTCGACATCTGCGGCAAGCACATTCTCGTTGACTATGGCATGGAGCAGGGCAAGGATTTTTATCAGAACGCGCCCCTGCCCGAACTTCCCGGCGAAATCGACGCGGTGTTGCTGACGCACGCGCACATGGATCACTCCGGTCTCCTACCGCTGCTCTACAAAAACGGATTTCAGGGCCCGGTGCATGCCACAAAGCCAACCTGCAATCTCTGCGACATCATGTTGCGAGACAGCGCACATATTCAGGAGTTTGAAGCCGAGTGGCGCAACCGCAAGGGTCAGCGCAGCGGTGAAAAGCCATATGTTCCGCTCTATACGATGGCGGATGCGGAAGGCATTCTCAAGCAGTTCGTGCCGCATCGCTATGACGAAAAGTTTCAGCTCTTTGACGGAATTCAGGTTCGCTATACCGATGCGGGGCATCTGCTCGGCTCCTCCTATATCGAAATCTGGATTGATGAAGACGGCGAACAGCGCAAAATCGTGTTCTCCGGCGATATCGGAAACATCAATTTACCGCTGCTGCGCGATCCTTCGCTGGTCGACGAAGCGGACTACATCATGGTGGAATCCACCTATGGCGACCGTCTGCATGACGCGCCGCCGGATTACGCAAAGGCGCTAGCGGACGTGCTGCAAAAAACGTTTGACCGCGGCGGCAGCGTCATCGTTCCTTCTTTTGCCGTAGGCCGCACGCAAGAGATGCTGTATTTCATTCGCCACATCAAGGAGGAAGGTCTCGTTCACGGGCACGACAACTTTCCGGTGTTTGTCGATAGCCCGCTTGCGAACGCCGCAACGCGAATCTATATTGAAAACGCGGAATTCTGCTATGATGACGAAGCGCGCGCGTTTGTGGATCAGGGCATCAACCCGATTTCGTTTGACGGGTTGACCGCGACGCAGACCAGTCAGGAATCCATGGCGATCAACACCGACACGCGCCCGAAAGTCATTCTTTCCGCCAGCGGCATGTGCGAAGCGGGCCGCATCAAGCACCACCTCAAACACGGTCTTTGGAACGCCGCCAACACCATTCTCTTCGTCGGCTTCCAGGCACCGGGCACACTCGGTCGCTCGCTGCTCGAAGGCGCGGAGAAGGTCAAGCTCTTTGGCGAGACGATTCGCGTCAACGCGGAGATCAAGCAATTACCCGGCATCAGCGGGCATGGCGACGCTAACATGCTCATCAAGTGGGCAACCCATTTTTCACCAAAGCCGCGCCGCGTGTTCGTCAACCATGGCGAAAGCGAGGTTTGCGATCTCTTTACCAAGCGTCTGCGCAACGAATTCGGTCTGGATGCCGTTTCCCCCTACAGCGGCTCGATCTACGACCTCGTCAAGAACGAATACGTTCTGGAAGCGCAGCCGGAACCGCTCGCTGCGCGTGCTCGCGCACATGCAACGCAGGAAGGACGCGAACAAAGCAAACGCACCCCTTACGAACAGAAGGGCAAACAAAAGAGTCCCTACGGCGCGCAGCAGCCGCGCGAGCAGGGTTCCGCCTATCAGCAGGTTCTGGTCGCGTTGGAGCGCCTCGTCGATCTCGTTAACGCCAGCAAAGGCCGCAGCAATCGCGAGCTTCATAACGTCGCAAGCGAAATCAACGCCATTAGCAACGAGATAGAACGCGAATAAGCGGCTTTCATAAAACTCAAACGCATGCAAAAACATCCCGCAGGTTTTCACCTGCGGGATGTTTGTTTTTTGCATCGTGTGTTAGGAATGCAGCAGCAGCATGCGCTTTTCCCCGCTGCGCACCAGCGAGGTCCACATCCAGATCGTGAAGAGGACCAGCACCGCGATCGTAATCGGAGCGACAAGCGTGCTGCCGGTCGTAGCCGCCACGATTGCGGGAGCAAATCCCGCGCCCATGCCAGCAAAGACGGATATCATCGTCGCCCCGCCCTGCTTAA
>JAQVML010000090.1 GCA_028703645.1 Eubacteriales bacterium | reverse complement strand
GAAGTCGACCGCGCCGTGGAAACAGGCGATCGCGTGATTCTGGATTATTCCGGCAGCGTAAACGGCGAAAAGTTTGACGGCGGCACCGCGGAAGACCAGCTGCTCGTCATCGGCTCCGGCACGTTTATCCCCGGTTTTGAAGAGCAGCTCGTCGGCCTCAAGGCGGGCGATGAAAAGGACATCAACGTCAAGTTCCCGGAGGAGTATTCCGCTCCTCTCGCCGGAAAAGACGCCGTGTTCGCCGTCAAGATCAAGGCCGTGCAGATCAAAGAGCTGCCCGCGCTGGACGACGAGTTTGCAAAGGATATTTCGGACTTTGACACGCTCGACGCGCTGAAGGCGGACAAGAAAGCCAAGATGGAAGAGAAGGCCGCGAAGAATCGCCAGACCGCGATTGAAAACATCGCGCTGCAAAAGGCTGCGGACAACGCCATTGTGGAGATTCCGACCGTGATGGTCGATCGCCAGATCAACTACATGCTGCGCGACATCTCCTATCAGCTGAGCATGAGCGGACTTTCGCTGGAAGATTACGTCAAGTACACCGGCACCGACATGGACGGCCTGAAGGAGAGCTATCGCACCGAAGCCACCGCGCGCGTGAAGATGCAGCTCGTCATTGAAGCCATCGGCGAAAAAGAAGGCGTTGCCTGCAACGACGACGACCTCAAGGCCATCATCGCGGAATACGCGGACGGCAGCGGCAAGAGCGTGGAAGAGTTTGAAAAGACGCTTTCCGACGACGACCGCGAATATCTCAGCGACAACGTGCTGGCCAGAAAAGCCGTCAAGATCGTGACCGACAGCGTCGTGCTCGTCAAGGGCGAACCCGCTGAGCAAAAGGCCGAGAAGCCCGCGAAGAAAACAGCGAAAAAAGCGGAACCGAAAGAGTAACGCTTTCGAATCCCATCAGACGATACCATAAGGCAAAGCAGAAGGAGCAGCTCTCCTTCCCCTTTGCCAAGACCATCCCCATTCTCCCACCGAAGGAGGGAACGCGTATGAACCTCATCCCAATGGTCATCGAGCAGACCAGTCACGGCGAACGCAGCTATGATATCTACAGCCGCCTGCTCAAAGACCGCATCATCTTTATCGGGGGACCGATCGACGACGACATCGCAAACAGCGTTGTGGCCCAGCTGCTCTTTTTAGAGGGCGACGATCCCGATAAGGACATCAACCTCTACATCAATTCCCCCGGCGGTTCCGTCAGCGCGGGACTCGCCATCTACGATACGATGCAGTACATCAAGTGCGAAGTATCCACGATCTGCATCGGTCTCGCCGCCTCGATGGGTGCGTTCCTGCTCGCGGCGGGTGCGCCCGGCAAGCGCAAAGCCCTGCCCAACGCCGAGATCATGATTCATCAGGTCAGCGGCGGCGCGCAGGGACAGGCGACGGATATCAACATCCAGGCCGAGCAAATCCTCAAAACCAAGAAGCGGCTCAACGAAATTCTCGCGGCGCGCACAGGCCAGAGTGTGGCGCGCGTCACGCAGGATACCGAGAGAGACAATTACATGAGCGCCGAGGAGGCGCGCGCATACGGACTGATCGACGAGGTCTTTCCGCCACGCAGATAACCCGGAAAGGGGTAGTATATGACAAAAGTTGAAGATCCGTCCGTCGTGCGCTGTTCGTTTTGCGGCAAAGCGCAGGAGGACGTTCACCGCATCATCGCGGGGCCAGGCGTGAACATCTGCAACGAGTGCGTCGAGCTTTGCCGCGAGATCATCGAAGAGGATGTCGAGGCCGAACCCATCGACCTGACGAACATTCCCAAACCGCAGGAGATCGTCAATCAGCTCAATCAGTACGTCATCGGTCAGGATATGGCCAAGCGCGCGCTGGCTGTCGCCGTGTATAACCACTACAAGCGCATCCACACCCCCGCAAACAAGGACGACGAGATCGAGCTGCAAAAGAGCAACATCATCATGCTGGGGCCGACAGGCAGCGGCAAGACAATGCTCGCGCAGACACTAGCGCGTATTCTCAACGTGCCGTTCGCCGTTGCGGACGCAACCAGCCTCACCGAGGCGGGGTATGTCGGCGAGGATGTGGAAAACATTCTGCTCAAGCTGATCCAGGCTGCAGATTACGATGTGGAGAAGGCCAGCAAGGGCATCATCTACATCGACGAAATCGATAAGATCGCCAGAAAAGGCGAAAATGTTTCCATCACGCGGGACGTCTCCGGCGAGGGCGTGCAGCAGGCATTGCTGAAAATTCTCGAAGGCACCGTCGCCTCCGTTCCCCCGCAGGGCGGCAGAAAGCACCCGCACCAGGAGTTCATCCAGATCGACACGACGAACATTCTCTTCGTCTGCGGCGGCGCGTTTTCCGGCATCGACAAGATCATCGAAAAGCGCATCGGTCACAAGATTCTCGGCTTTGGCGCGGAAGTGACCAGCAATGTGCAAAAGGACATCGGCGAGACGCTCAAGAGCATCCTGCCGGAAGACCTCCTCAAGTTTGGTCTGATTCCGGAGTTTGTGGGCCGTATGCCGATCATCGTCACGCTGGAAAACCTCGACGAGAACGCGCTCATGCGCATCCTCACCGAACCCAAGAACGCGCTGACGAAGCAGTATCAGCGGTTGTTCGAGATGGACGGCGTGGAGTTGAGCTTTGATGAAGAGGCGCTGCGTGCCGTGGCGAAAAAAGCCATCGAGCGCAAGACCGGCGCGCGCGGACTAAGAGCCATCCTCGAGGACGTGATGCTGGACATCATGTACGACATTCCCTCGCGGGACGACATCGGTTTCTGCCGCATCACCAAGGACGTCATCGAAAAGGTCTGCCCGCCGCTGCTCGTTGAGAGCACGGGTGAAAAAAAGGCCGCGAAGAAGCCCAAGCAGTCGGCATAAAGCAACGCAACACAAGAGGGTCTGTCCAGCTGGGCAGGCCCTCTTGTTCTGTACTCGTCAAGATTTGTTCGGCAAAACCGTCGGCTTACTCAATCGGCTTAAAGAACTCCGCGGAGTTGCCGCAGATCGGGCAGATGAAGTCCGGCGGCAGCGTGTCGCTCTCGTGGACATAGCCGCAGATCGTGCAGACAAACCCCTTCTTCTTTTCCGCATCCGTTGGTTTTTCCGGTTCGGGTTTCGGTTCCGGTTCGGCGGTCTTCGCAGGTTCGGCGGGTTTCTCCGCCTCCGGCTTTTTCTTGGGCTCGGGCTTCTTCACCGGTTCGGACTTCTTCTCCTCGGCGGTGGACCCCAACGGAATGAACACCTCCGCGCCATGCTTGCAAACGGGGCAGATGAAGTCCGGCGGAAGCACCTCTCCCTCGTAGATATAGCCGCAAACCGTGCAGAGCCAGCCCTTCTTCTGCTGCGCTTCGGCGCCGGGTTTCGGCTTGATGTTCTTATGATAGAAATCATAGGTGACGGAAGCCTCGCCGGAGAGCTTTCTCGCCTCGGTGAGATCGGCTAAAAAGAGCGTATGCGTGCCGCAATCCAGCGTGTTGATCACCTTGCCACTGAGCAGTACGTTTGTCCCCTCGGTGACATAGGTCAGTCCGTTTACGCTGCGCGCATACGCGGTATAGTCCGCAAACTTGTCTCCGTCTTTTCCGCTCTTGAGACCGAAGCGCTGATAGACGTCAAACTTCGACTGCTCGGTGAGGATCGAGAGGTTGAAGAGCCCCGTCTTGAGCACCATGTCGTGCGTCATGTTCGACTTGTTGACCGTAAACGTCACCCTTAGCGGCGTGCTCGTGGCCTGAATCACCGTGTTGATGATGCAGCCGTTGTCCCGCTCGCCATCCTTGGCGGTGAGCACAAACAGGCCGTAGCTGATGGCAAAGAGCGAGGTTTTGTCCAGCTCTCCCATGGGGATATCTTCGTTTTTCGGCAAGACCATGGTGTTTGCAATCGCTTTTGCCATGGCTTCAATCTCCGAAAGCTGCTCTTCCTTGAGCGAAGAGCGGAGGCTGACGGCCTCTTCCAGCACGACCATATTCTTGAGCGGCGCGAGTGCTTCGCGCATGAGCTTTCCGCTGGCAGGCATCCAGGAGCCGTTTTCGATGAACGCGAGCGTACGGTTTTGAATATTGTGCAGCACGAGATCGTGAATCAGCTCTTCCATGGTGATAAACACGCCCGCGTTATAGGTGGTCGCGGCGAAGACAAGGTGGCTGTAGCGGAAGCAGGCCGCGACGATCTCCGACATCGGCACCACCGATACGTCAAACACCTCTACCTGAATGCCCAGATCGCGCAGGCGGCTCGCGAGAATCTCCGCCGCGTTCTCCGTGTTGCCGTAGATGGAGGCGTAGGCGAGCATCACGCCCGTCTCTTCGGGCTCATAGGTGCTCCAACGCTGATATTTTTCGATATACGCCGAAAAGTCTTTCCGGTGAACGGGTCCGTGCAGCGGGCAGATCATCCTGACGTCGAATTGTGCTACTTTTTTGAGCGCGGACTGCACCTGCGGGCCGTATTTGCCGATGATGTTGGCATAATATCTGCGCGCCTCGCCAACGAGAGTCTTGTAGAAGTCCAGCTCGTCGGCAAACAGAGCACCGTTAAGGGCGTTAAAGGTGCCAAACGCATCTGCCGAGAAGAGCACCTTATCGGTTTTATCGTAGGTAAACATGACCTCCGGCCAATGCACCATAGGCGCCATGATGAACTGGAACTCATGCTTTCCGGTCGAGAGCGTGTCGTTTTCCTTGACGATGATCGCGCGGTCTAATACGTCTTCATCGAAAAACTGGCAGATCATCTCGCTGGTCTTCTTGGTGCAAACGATCTTTGTGTCCGTGTAGCGGCACAGCAGATCCATCAGCGTCGCCGAATGATCCGGCTCCATATGCTGCACGACGACATAGTCCAGCTTGCGCCCGTTCAACGTGTGCGCCACGTTTTCAAAAAACACTTTGCCAACGGCTTTGTCCACCGTGTCAAAGAGAATCGTTTTTTCGTCCAAAATTAGGTAAGAGTTGTAGGAAACGCCATCCGGAATGGAATAGACGCCCTCAAACATCGCTAGTCTACGGTCGCTTCCGCCAACCCAGGTGATGTCTTCGTTTACTTTTCGCGTGCAATACATGCAATCTTGCCCCTTTCGTGTGCCTGTCTATCGTAATAATCGAGTTATTCTTTCACAATATAGGTGGAAAAACCGCCGCTCATTTGCTGCGTTCCGTCCGGCAGCACCCATAGCGCTTCGGTATCCGGCAGTTGCTCGACCAAAGCCATTCCCTCGTCAATCGGCATGCAGAACAGCCCCGTGGTCAGCGCATCCGCCAACGCGGAATCGCTCGAAATCACCGTGACCGAATCGTAGCGCACTGACGGCATCAGCGTATCCGGATCGATGATGTGATGGTACCGCTTGCCGTCAACAGTATAATATCTCTCATACGTGCCGCTTGTCACCACGCTCTGGCCTTCGACCTGTACGGCTGCGATGTTCCCCTCTCCATACGGGTTTTGGATGCCTACCTTCCAGCGGGTTCCGTCCGCGCGGGTGCCGATGGAGCAAACGTTTCCGCCGACGCTGAGGAGCATGCTGGTGACGCCCGCAGATTTCATCGCGTCAACCGCCCGCTGCGCGGCATATCCCTTGGCGATTGCGCCAACGTCGATCTGCGTCTTTGCGTCTTTTACAAATAGCGTGCCCGCGAGCCGGTCGGCGACGACGTTGCCGATCACCGCGTCGGCGTTTGCCGCCTTCAGTTCGTCCATCGGCGGCAAGGCGGCGCTATCTGGCTCTTCCAGCCCCGCGTCGCGATAAGTTTGCCAAATCTGCAATACACCGCCCATGGCGATGTTCATCCTGCCGCTTGTCAGCGTATCCATACCGATCGCATACTCGATCAGATCGAGAATCTTCTCGTCCACCTTGACGGGCGCAATCCCCGCGTTTTGGTTCACGGTACAGAGGTTGTTGACACCATCGTAGGTGTGGTAGATATCGTAAAGCTTGTGATACGAGAGCAGGATATCGTGAAGCTCGTCAAATTTTGCGTTCGCGCTCTGTTGGCTCGAATCATACAAGACCACCGTGGTCACGGTATCGAATACATCCAGATAGATCTTCTCATACCGTTGCGATGGCGTCGGCAATCCGCAGCCGCCAAGCAAAAAGCCCAGTAATAACAACAAGCTTAGCGCAGATCGTTTGATTTTCAATACATGCTTCTTCGTCTGTCTCTCCTATATCGTTGCGCACACTTCCGTGTGCGCAAGAACGGTTGTGCCTGTCAGCATTATTCCATGTTTTGCAGGTTTAATCAATACTTGAGCACTGTTTACCCGCCGATTTTCTCGTCCTTT
>JAQVML010000089.1 GCA_028703645.1 Eubacteriales bacterium | reverse complement strand
CGCGGAGTGAACAATACTCCATGACCATGCCTTCCAGCGGGCAGTTGCCTGTGCGCTCGCCAATGCCGAGCAATGAGCAGTTCACGGCGGAAGCGCCATAGAGCCAGGCTGCGGCGGCGTTGGAGACCGCCTTGTAAAAGTCGTTGTGTCCGTGCCATTCCAAAAGCGAACTCGGCACGTTTCCATAGTGGCGTAAGCCGTAGATGATGCCGGGTACGCTGCGCGGCATGCTCGCGCCGGGATACGCCACGCCGAGGCCGAGGGTATCGCAGCAGCGAATCTTGATCGGAATCCCTGCCTCTTCGGAAAGGCCGGCAAGCGCATGCGCAAACGGAACGACAAAGCCATAGAAGTCCGCACGCGTGATGTCCTCAAAGTGGCAGCGCGGCACAATTCCGCGATCCAGCGCCATCTTGACCACGCCGAGGTACTTATCCATCGCCTGCTTGCGCGTGAGGTTCATCTTCTGGAAGATATGATAGTCCGAGCAGGAGACGAGAATGCCCGTCTCGCGCACGCCGAGCTCTTTGACGAGGTTAAAGTCGCTCTCCGTCGCGCGAATCCATGTCGTGATCTCAGGGAAACGATATCCGCGGTCACGGCACATTTCCAGCGCCTGACGATCCTGCTGACTGTAGACGAAAAACTCGCTCTGGCGAATCAACCCGTTCGGGCCGCCGAGCTCGTGCATCATATCATACAGGCGAAGAATCTGCTCCGCCGTAAACGGCGCGCGGGACTGCTGTCCATCGCGAAACGTCGTATCGGTGATCCAAATCTCTTTGGGCATGCGCATGGGTACGAGGCGCTGGTTAAACGCAATCTTCGGTACTTCGTCAAAATTAAAGATTTCCGGGAACAGATTCGCTTCCGGTACATCCTGCACATTATACTCATAATAGTTTTCGCGCAGTAAGTTCGTGTGGTCATCAAATACGATCTTGCTCATTGTTCCCCTCCTCTTAGCATGCTTGCATGCTTGTATACAATAATTTACGGATTATTATATCAGCGGGAGGTTGGTGCGTCAAGGCAAAAAACCTTGATATTTCGCGATTTATGCGTTCTTTTTGTATATGCCTGTATATGGTATTATATATTATTCTGCTTATTCTTCGCTTTTTGCGTTTCCCCTGCCGGATCGTGTCCTCCGGGCAACGTTTCTGTTGCGATTCCATCCTGACGTTGACACATGTCTGAATCGTTTTTATACTACGATTATAGGAACTGTAAGCCAAGCAGTCGAGAGGGGGACAAACCCATGCCTGAAAACAACCGTCCGGACGCAGAACGGCTGCGGGACGAAGCGCGTTCCAGCGCCGTGCGAGAAGAGGCCGCCCGCAAGAGCAGCAGAGCGCAGGATCGCGAGATTGAGCGGTATGATCGCAAACCACGCGGCAGATTTCATCTGCATCACCTCAAGTGGATCTTTCGAGGGGTGGTTCTGATTGCGGTGTTGATCGCCGTCCTCTTCCTCTTGCCTAGAATTAAGGGATTGCTCGCGCCGGATATCCAAATCGACGTGCCGGATTCCTTCTCCGCTCTGCTGCCCGACGAAAAGATGGGTTATAACAAAATAGATTTCTCAAACGCCATCCTCGGCGAATCCCGTACCAAGAGCGATTTTGTCGTGTTGGAGCAGGACGTGAGCGTGACCACGCGCGTGTCGCAGGCGCTCGCCAACCTCGCGCTGTTTGAAAAGTCGCAAATCATCACCTCCTACGGCACGGGCGTATACACGGTCGATCTCTCCAAGCTCTCCGAAGAGGACATCTCTCTCGATCACGAATTAAACCTGCTCACGATTGCAATTCCGCATTCCGCGCTCGCTTATGTAACCGTAGACGTGGAAAAGACAGAGTTTGAGGAAACGAAGAAAGCGCTGTTTGCTTTTGGGGACATCAAGCTGACCAACGAGCAGCTCAACCTGTTGGAGCAAAACATTCAGGACGCCATGCAAACACAGCTCGATACGCCGGAGATGCTGGCAAAATCGGATGTGCAGGCGTTGGCTCAGGTGCGCAAACTCTTTGAGCCGATCGTTCAGTCCGTCGCGCCGGAAATCGTGCTTTCCATCGAATTCCCGCAATAGATTCTAGCGCAAGAAATAAGCCGCTCACATCAGCTGAGCGGCTTATTTTTTGTTTGTTTACTTGTAATGTTCGTTAGTCGACAATCTTTTCAAAAGCGTCTTCGTCGTTGAGCAGTTGCGGTTCGTCCTTTGCAGCATGCGCTTTCTTTTTCCCGCGGACAACCTGTCTTGGCGCATGCTCCAGTGCTTGCTCGTGCTGTTGCTCTACTTCCGCCTCTGCCGTCTCCTCTGCCTCTTCCACAAACCGCTTACGCTTCTTTTGCGAGCGCCTACGCGGGTTCTCCCGTTCTTCCGGCAAAGCTTCCAATATCAATTCATCTTCCAGAAGCGTTTGCTCTTCTCTCGGTTCTCTCGTTTCTCTCATTTCTTCCCGGTCGTCATCATCACTCGTGGAGACCACTTCGAGATTGATCAAATAAGCAGCAACGCCGCAGATCATGATGCAAGCCAGCGCCGCAGCAAACGCGAGGAGAGCCGCATTGCGAACTGCAAACACCTCGCATGTCGGTCGCGCCGCAATCAGTGTCACGCCGTCCTGTGTGCGCCTCAGGCAGAGATTGTTTGATTCATAGAAGAACCCATCGTCGCCTTTTTCCGCGGTAAAGAGCACATCGCCGCCATAGGGCAAATCACTCGTAATCGTATCAGCGTTCGACAGCATAAGAATGCTTTCCACATGCGCATCGTCCCGCGTGAGCAGAATGAAGCCTTCGATGTCGGATCTGCCGACGCAAGCATAGAGCACGCTCGGGTCGGTCGCGTCCTGCTGTGTCAAGGCGGCTGTTGCGTCCTCTGCGGCAGCCATCGTCCACGTAAACGCTTCTTGCGTGCCAAGAGCAGTGCCTACGTTTGCCGCGCTGGAGGAGGCGATCAGCGTGCCATCCGCGTCCGCCACATCGATTTGATCGATTGAGAGCTGCTCGCAAAGCGCCGTCAGTGCGTCGCTGGCAAGAAGTGAATCATCATGCGTCAAAAAGCGCGAAACGGCGACTGCTTTGCTCAATAGACTTTCTTTCTCGGCCTCAACCATCGGGTCAACCAGATGGTCTCCTGCCGCAATCCTTGCGAAAGCGCGATCCATCACCAGCGTCAATTCCGTCTTAGCGCGGGTTTCCATCTGCCGCGAAAACGGCACAAACGCAATTGCAACACCAATCAGCATCAGTACCGCCAGCAAAGGCACCAACCATTTTCGCATGAACCGAACCATCTCGTTTGACCCGCCTTTCGCGTAACTTTGCCAATTCGTTCGTCTGTCTTCTTGAGCAGTTCTAAGAATACGTCATCCAGTATTATGTGGAAGGAATGATCGAGAGCAGGAAATTCGCTTTATAAAAGAATTCGCCGAAAAACGATTCGATTAAAAACTCATATAGTTTGGGCAGAACCGTCAGCATGACAGGCGCGATCAAGAAGATCACAAACAGCATGAGCACCCCGTGAATGAGACCGACACCCGCGCCGATGAGGCCGTCTCCGCGCGAAAGCACGGGAAAACCACCTCTGCCGTATTCTATTCCGCGGATCACGAACCCAAACAAGAGGCGCAGCAGAGTGAACAACAGCAACAGCGCCAGAATATTGATGACGACGCAGACGATCGTCTGGTTAAAATAATCGCCCAGCGTGGTCACTCCGCTGCTGCTAAACGCCTCGGACGCGATGTTTTTGATCACGCAGCGATCCATCGGAATCGGCATATCCGCGTTTTCCAGAACCGTGTGTAACTGCTCGGAAGAGATGCTGGAGATCGACGCGCGCGTCAATTCCACATCCGTGATGGCGACATATTCCGATCCTTCCGTGTAATACAGCAGCATTTGAAACAGATCCGCGCTGCCTTTTACAATGCCGGACACGACCGGAATCAAAATCCTGCCAAAAAGGATGGAGGCCGCGGTTGCGCAAACATTGAGCGCCGTGCTGACAAACCCGCGGTAAAGACCCCCGAGAATTGTAATCGCCAATATGAGCAAAATCGCAATGTCGATGAAATTCATGCGTTTGTCTTCCTCATCCGCACATTTCGCGCATACGCGTTAATTCGCATTCGCAAGATAATACATGCCGTTGCTGGAAAGCAACAGCTTGGAGTCCGTCAGCTTGATTGCGGCGTCAATGGGCTGCTCAAACGTCGCGGTCGAGGACAGTTTGCCCTTGATCGTATAGGTAAAGAGCTGTTCGCGGGACGCAACCGCGAGCTTGCTGCCCATGATAAATGCGCTAACGCCTTCGGTCGGCAACTGTAACGTGGTCTCAACGGGTGAAGGCTCCGCATCCTCTGCCAGCGTAAGAATGCGCACCGCGTGAAAATCTCCGCCACGTGTCGTCAATAAAAACGTCGGCGTTCCGGAAGCAAAGGAGAAATCAAGCGCCTCGTAACCATAGATCATCGTGCGGTAGATTTCCTTGTTGCCCGCGTGAATATAGCGGATAATTTGGTTTGTGCAGACCACAAACATGCTGTTTGGCGTAATAAAAACATCGTTGACGAGCTGGTTTTGCACATGGATCAGCCCCGTCACTTCCTTCTTGCGCAGATCGTAGGTTGAGATTGTCGTCATCGGCGTGCCGGTGCTGACATTGAGCGTCTCAATCCAGAGCATTTCGTTTTCGGTTTTATAAAATCCAAAATCGACGATGCACTGATCCGCGAACGCAAGGGCGTCAATCTGTTCGCCGCTGCGCGTAATGATCAGAACACTCTCCGTTCCGTCTTCCGCTTTTTGCATGACGGCAAGGTGCCCTGTTCCGCACTCCACTTCTTCAACGTTGCCCGTAAACTTCAGCGGCGTTTTTTCGCCGACAACCTGCAACTGCGCCTCGTTGAATACAACCGTCATGGATTCGCTGCCGGACATGCGAATATTCGAAGCGCCCATACCATAGGTATAGTTCTTCTTGCTGTCGGTCAGATGATAAAAGTGAATCTGACCATCCGTTTGATAAAGCAGGCCGTCTCCCGTGTTGATGTAGGTCGAGGACGTAGAGATCGGCGTGATGTCCATCGACACGGTCTCCGCCTGTTTGTTAAAGACAAACTGAAAGATCACGAGTGCAATTCCGAGTGCACCAAGCGTAACCATTGAAAAAAACAGTGTTCGGTTCTTTTTTTTCTTCTTTTTGCGGCTTGGGCCACCCGTGCCGTTGACCGGCGCATATGGTCTCATTCCGCTTTGCTGTGTTGCCATGTATTCCTATTCCCCTATGCTTCGCTTTAGTCTATCAGCCCCCGCGGATGCTGTAAAGCAAACTTTCTGTGTCCCGCCGGGCTGTTTGCGCGGCTTATTGCGGAGCAATCACCCAAAGTGATTTGGGCAAAATCTTAAACGTAACCGGCGTTCCCTGCAGGATATCCCCGTCCACATCCAGCAGCGATGCGGGTTCGCAGACCGCGGTCAGCTCTGTCGTTTTAAAATACGTCACAAACTTTGTGCTCAGATGTTCGCCTTTCATAAACTTCGGCAAAATCGAATAAGCCCTGAGTTTGGAGATGTTTGTAATGATGCAGATATCTAGAAGCCCGTCAAACGGATCGGCTTTCGGGGTGACCATCATGCCGCCGCCAAAATGTGTGCCGTTGCCGGCCGCAATGATCAGCACATCCGCTTCCATTGATCCGCCCGGCCAGCTGATCTTCGTCTTTCGCGAACTCAGGTGCAGCAGCGCCGCGAGCAGCCCGCGCAGGTAAGCCAGAGATCCGTTTCTCATGCGTTTTTTATAGATTTCGACATAGCGCAATACGTCTACGTCAAAGCCGAACCCCGCGACGTTGAAGTAAAGCAGGTCGTTCGCCATTGCGGCGTCCATCTGCCGTGCTTCGGTGCCAAGCACCACATCCAGCGCGGCTAGCGGGTCTTTGGGAATCTTCAGTGGGCGGATGATGTCGTTTCCGGTGCCGCAGGAGATAATGCCAAGCGGTACGTCGGTGTTCATCAGCGCGCTGGCCACCTCGCGTATGGTTCCGTCTCCGCCGAGTACGACGATTCGCTTTGCGCCGTCCTGCACCGCCTGTTTTGCAAGCTCTGTCGCATGTCCCGCATATTCGGTCTTCTCCGCGGAAAAAGGGATGCCACGCTCCGCCAGAGCATCCGTGACCAGTTGATGCGCTTCAACAGCGGCGCCGTTTCCCGCGACAGGGTTCCAGATCAAATGCAATTGAGACTCCATACAAAACCCCCACATTCATTTTTCCGATAGGTACATGAAAAACCCATCGTCAGTATAAAACATTTACCG
>JAQVML010000088.1 GCA_028703645.1 Eubacteriales bacterium | reverse complement strand
GTGAATCATCAGCGGCAGTTTTGCGGCCTGACCGCGGAGGCACTGATCGAGAATTTGACGGAGGAACCGGCATGAAGACACGCCTGGATGTTGCGCTCTTTGAGCGCGGGCTTGCGAAAAGCCGCGAAGAGGCGCATGCGCTCGTGCTCGCGGGTCAGGTGTATTTAAGCGAGGTCAAGGCGGAGAAGGCGGGCCAGTTTGTCACGGAAGAAACGAAGATCGTCGTGCGCGGAGACACCTGCCCGTTTGTGAGTCGCGGTGGATATAAACTGCAAAAGGCGATGGAGACATTTCCCATCTCGCTGGAAGGCAAGACTTGCGCGGATATTGGCGCGTCTACGGGCGGATTTACGGACTGCATGTTGCAGCACGGCGCCGTCAAGGTCTACGCCATCGACGTTGGTTACGGTCAGCTCGACTGGAAGCTCAGAAGCGACGATCGCGTAGCCGTGTTGGAGCGCACGAATGCGCGGTTTATGGAACCCGCATGGTTTGAAGACGGGCTCGACTTTGCGTCCATCGACGTTTCGTTTATCTCGCTCGATAAAATATTGCCGCCGTTGTTTTTCTGCCTGAAGGATGGAAGCCAAGTCGTGGCGCTCATCAAACCGCAGTTTGAAGCGGGAAAGAATAAGGTAGGTAAGCACGGTGTGGTATCGGAGGAAGCGACGCATGTCGAGGTGATCGACCGAATACTAGCCGTCGCTCGTGACGCTGGTTTTTGTGTAAGAGGGTTGTCATATTCACCAATTCGCGGGCCGAAAGGGAACATCGAGTTTCTCGTTTTTCTAGAAAAATGCATACAAGCGGATCACAACGTAACCGAAATTGACCATAACGTAGCCGTTTCGGTGGTCCAAGACGCGCACAACACGTGTATATAAAGCATACATATTCATAATTACCCTTGTATTTTTATAAATGAGGCCGTATAATATGAGCATATTAAATTTTTTGGAGCGAAAACGATGAAAATCGGCTTTGCCGGTAATCTCGAAAAGGAAGGCATCGCCGAATACCGCATCCGACTGATGGAGCAGGCATCCGCGCTGGGAGAGAAAACTGTCGCGCTGGATACCATAGCCGCGCTGATTGCGGAGCAGCCCGCGCCGGATTTGCTGGTCGTCATCGGCGGAGACGGAACGCTGCTTCGCTTTGCTTCCATCGCGGCGCAGAGGGATATTCCGCTGCTTGGCGTCAATCTCGGCCGGATTGGATTTTTAAGCGAGATCACGCTGGACGAGTTTAACGAAGCGATTATCCAAATTCAGCGGGGAGATTATCGGGTTGAGGAGCGCATGACGCTTTTGTGCAGCATCAACGGTGCGCCGTTTGCCAGCTGCCTCAACGATGTCTTAATCTCCAAACAGTCGTTTTCCGGCACGATTCAAATCGATATGTATTGCGACGGCCAATCGGTTGGTTCGGTCTTTTCAGACGGAATTATCGCGTCGACCCCAACCGGCAGCACAGCATACAATCTCTCCGCGGGCGGACCTGTGGTCACGCAAAATCTCGACAGCATCATCGTAACCACGGTTTGTTCGCATACGCTGCATATTCGCCCCATCGTGAGCGCGCCGGACGCAATCTGGACGTTTCATGTCAATGGCGAAGGGTTTGTCTCCGGAGACGGCATCAAACTCAGCCGCGTCAACCCCAACGACTGCATCAGTATTACCCGATCCGATCGCCGCGTTCGATTCATTCGCTTTCGAGAGCAAAACGTATTTGAACTCATCCGACAAAAACTCACATAAGAACGCGTGAGAGAACAACAGGCACGATTCATAGGACCGAACCCGAGCGCAAATTGAGACTGACCGATTCATTCTTGCTGTGTTTCAGCAGCAAGCGTGATGGTCGCAACGAATCAAAAGCGCGAGACTTGTCACAAGGGCAAGTCGGACAAGAACACCGGACTTATATTTCATTTGTAATGAGGATTCAAACATGAAAGCAAAACGGCATGACATGATTTCCAAACTCATCGCATCGGAAAACGTCGAGACACAGGAAGAGCTCGCCGGAAAACTGCGCGATCATGGCTTCTCCGTCACGCAGGCAACCGTATCGCGTGACATCAAGGAACTGCGGCTGATCAAGGTGCTCACGCCGGAGGGGCGCTATCGCTACGCCACGGTGGAAAAAGCCGAGGCGGATTTGCAGGAGCGCTTTATTCGCATGTTCAGCAACTGCGTTCTTTCGGTGACCAGCGCAGGCAATCTGATCGTCATCAAGACCATCTCGGGCAGCGCAAACGCCGCCGCGGAGGCGGTCGATACGCTCAAGTGGCCGGATATCCTTGGTTCCATCGCGGGTGATAATACCATCTTTATCGCCGTGAGGGATGCAAAGAGCGTTGGCGACATCATCAAGAAATTCCAGAAGATGCTGAAGTAAACGCGTTCTTTCTCCGTGCGCCATCCCACTGGATGCAGCCTCCGTTTGGCAGGCTTATCACGTGAGCGCAAAACAGAGAAAGAACAGGATTTCTCATTCGGACGATGCTCGAAACAGGAGGGCGTCATCTTTGCTGAAGCAATTATCCATTCGTAACGTAGCTTTAATCGATCAACAGATGATTGAGTTCTTCGATGGGTTTTCCGTGCTGACGGGTGAAACCGGCGCAGGAAAATCCATTATTATTGAAGCGCTCAATTTTGTTTTGGGCGAGCGCGCGAGCCGCGAACTCGTAAAATCCGGCGAAGAGAAGGCGAGCGTAGAGGCGGCCTTTTATCTGCGAGCCGGCGAGCCCGTGCTGGACGTGCTATCCGAGCAAGGAATCGATTGCGAGGAAAACGAGCTGACGCTTTACCGCGAGTTTTCGCTCAGCGGAAAAAACGTTTGCCGTGCAAACGGAATGCTGATCAACGCGAGCGCGCTCAAACTCATTGGCGACGCGTTGGTCGATATCCACGGGCAGCACGCGCACCAATCGCTCCTGGATGAAAAGAAACATATTTTATTGCTGGATCGCTTTGCCGGCAAAGACGCGCTGGAAGCAAAGGCGCGGGTAGCCGCGTCGTATCACAAGGCAAACGAGGCAAGGCGGCTTCTTTCCGCCGCGCAGTTTAACGAACAGGAACGCGTCCGCAGAATCGATCTATTGAAGTATCAAATACAGGAAATCGATGCGGCGCTGTTAAGCGACGGCGAAGAGGAGCAGCTTGAAGAGCAGCGGGGACTGCTGCAAAACGCGCAGGCCGTGATGGAAGGTCTCGAGGGCGCGAATGCGGCCCTCAGCGGAGACGAGGCGGAAAACGGCGGCGTGCTCGCTTCCTTCAGCGTCGCGCTCCACATGCTGGACGGCATCGCGCGGCTGCGCACGGACTATCAGCAACTCTCGGAAAAACTGCACGCGCTGTATTATGATCTAGAGGATGCGAGCTATACGCTCCGCGATTACAAAGCGGACTTTTCCTTTGAGCCGGGCATGCTGGACGAAATCGAAACCCGACTGGAACTGATCTCAACACTCAAGAGAAAGTATGGCGCGGACATCGCGCAGATACTTGCTTATCGTGAGAAGAGCGCTCAAGAGCTCGATTTGATCGATAACGCAGAGGAACGCAGAGAACAGCTCGTAAAAGAATATGCCATGGCAAAAGCCGAATACGACGCGGAGAGCGCGATGCTATCCGATCTGCGCAAAGCAGCGGCGGAGCGCCTCAGCGCGCGGCTCTTGCCGGAGCTTTCCGACCTTGGCATGCCACACGCCGCGTTTACCGCAAATTTTGAAACGCTCTCCGGCGAGATTCCCTCTGCAAGCGGAATCGACGATGTGGAGTTTTTACTCTCCACCAACCGCGGAGAACCGGTCAAACCTTTGAGCAAAGTAGCATCCGGTGGCGAATTATCCCGCATTATGCTCTCGTTTAAGAGCGTACTTGCGGATCTCGACGGAATCCCGACGATGGTGTTTGACGAGATCGACAGCGGCATCAGCGGACAGATCGGCACCGCTGTCGCCGTGAAGATGCGACAGATTGCGAAAAATCATCAGGTGCTTTGCATCACCCATTTGCCGCAGATCGCGGCTTATGCAAACCAGCAGTATCTGGTGTATAAAGAAGAGACGGGCGAGCACACGCGCTCAAACGCGATTTTGCTCACGCCGGAACAGCGCGCGCGGGAGATTGCGCGCATTATGGGCAGCGCGGGAACCGATCCGGTCGCGCTGGAGCACGCAAAGCAACTGATTGACGCCGCGGAAGAAAACGCCCGCCGCGTATTTTAACCAGAACTGAAATCATACTCGAAACATCGCTTGAAAGAGCGAATGGTCCTGTGCTTCGGGAGAACGCATGAAGAAGAATTTACTGATCGCAAGCAACAATACCACGGACGCAAAAGGAATCGAGGCGGCCTTTCAACAGCCGGAAGAAATTCGCCTGCTCCCGAGCGTATTCACGGGACGTGACGCGATTGATACCATTCTTGCACAGGATGTCGATATCTTGATTCTCGATTTGTTTTTGCGCGATTTGGACGGCATCAGCGTGCTGGACTTTATCGGCAAACTCAACGAAGACAGGCGACCGCTGGTGTTTGTCACTACGGCGCTTGCGGACGATCGCCTGCTACAAATCATCAAAGACCGGGTCATCTACTGCTTCACCAAACCTTTAAAATATGACCTTGTGCAGCTGAGAGTGTTGGAATTTTTGCGCTTATTTGAGCGTGAAACCGAAAAGACGGACGACGCGCTGGATATTCTCGAGAGCCAGATTGCGGCAGGCATTCGCGCAATCGGCGTTCCTGCACATCTAAAGGGCTACTATTACCTGCGGGATGCCATTCGCATCTACGCCATGAGCGAATCTCCCGTCGACTTAAGCATTACGAACGACATCTATCCGACAGTGGCAAAGATTTACAATACCCGACCTCCGCTTGTGGAGCACGCCGTACGAAACGCGATTGAGATCGCTTGGACGCGCGGCAATAGTGAAACCATTCGGGAATACTTTGGCTACACAAAGCTGGACTACAAAGGAAAGCCGAGCAATTTGGAGTTCGTCGCCATGATGGCGCAAAGAGCGCTGACCTACTTAAAACGATAAATCGGGCTGCACACCGCGCGCAATGCGCGGTCTTTTTTATCGTTTGTAAAAGATTCATCATCGCGCAACACAGGAGCGTAACCAGGTCACTCAGCTTCATTGACGCAATGTGAAAATCAGATTAAACTATAGGAAGATGATGAACACCGTTCATCGATCGCAATCCAATCGAACAGGATCATATAGATTTTAATGTAAACGTTGAGGTGAACAGTATGAATACTGAAAAAATGAATCATAAACGGGCGATTGTCATCGTGCTCGACAGCGTCGGCATCGGCGAACAGCCGGATGCTGCGGAATTTGGCGACGTCGGTTCCCATACGCTCGGCAACATCCGAAAAGTACGCGGCAAGCTCGACATGCCCAACATGACGGCGCTTGGACTCGCCGCCATTGAAAACAGCAGGCTCGATTCCCTCGGCCTCACGCCGACGGGGGCCTATGGTCGCCTTGCGGAACTCACAAAGGCGAAGGACACCACCTGCGGACACTGGGAGATGGCGGGGCTACCGCTCAAGCAGGCGTTTAAGACGTATCCCAACGGATTTCCGGAAGAATTCTTACGTGAGTTTGAGGCAAAGATCGGCCGCGGCACCATCGGAAATGAAGTCGCCAGCGGAACAGAGATCATCGCCCGCCTTGGCGACGAGCATGTCAAGACCGGCAAGCCCATCGTCTACACTTCCGCAGATAGCGTGTTTCAAATTGCGGCGCACGAAGGCGTAATCCCGCTGGAGGAACTCTACCGCATCTGCGAAGTGGCGCGCGAACTGCTCAACGACGATCATTATCTTGTTGGCCGTGTCATTGCGCGCCCGTTTGAAGGCACAAGCGGCGCATATAAGCGCACCGAGAACCGCAAGGACTACGCGGTGGAGCCGTTTACGGATACCGTGCTGGATGCGCTGGTCAAGCGCGGAAAGGACGTTGTTGGGGTCGGTAAGATTGAGGATATCTTCTGCCACAGAGGCGTTACCATCGTGGATCACACCAAGAACAACCACACCGGCATCGACGCGACCGTTCGTTTTCTAGAACAGGGAACGGGGGATTTCATCTTCACCAATCTGGTCGATTTTGACATGCTCTACGGTCATCGCAACAATGTGGAAGGGTATGCCACCGCATTGGAGGCGTTTGACGCGGCTCTGCCGCGCATCATGGGCGCAATGGCGGAGGACGATATTCTGATGATCACGGCGGATCACGGATGCGATCCTACCACGCCGAGCACGGATCACTCGCGGGAGTACATTCCGCTTGTGGTAACCGGCAAACACGTAAAA
>JAQVML010000087.1 GCA_028703645.1 Eubacteriales bacterium | reverse complement strand
GAGGCGCGCGATGCGGGCATTCCGGTGATCGTAATCGACCGCGATATCGAGACAGTGGATCGCAGCCTGTATACGGCGTATATCGGTTCCGATTTTCGCAAGGAAGGCGAGACCGCCATCAACTGGCTGGAACACCTGCTGGAGAAAACAGGCAGGACGGAGGAGCCCATCCACATCGTCCATATTCAGGGCACAGTTGGGTCTTCCGCGCAGATCGGCCGCACCGCCGCGCTGGAAGAAGCGCTTAAGCGAAACGCCAACTGGCAGATTGTGGCGCAGGAACAGGGAGACTTCACCCGTGCAAAAGCGTATGAGGTCATGGGATCGATTCTCAAAACCACCTCGGATATCGACGTGGTGTATTGCGAAAACGACGGCGAAGCGCTGGGCGCGATCGATGCGATGGAGGAAGCGGGCCTTTCCTGCAACACGGATGGCGGCGTGATCGTGATCTCCTTTGACGCGACAAAGCTGGGGCTGACCTATTGTCTGCAAGGGAAAATCGCGCTGAACGTGGAATGCAATCCTTTGCAGGGCCCGTATGTTTCGGACATCATTCAGCGCTTGCAGCGCGGCGAGACCGTCGAGCAGGTCAAGCATGTGGACGAGACCGCGTTTGATTGTTTTACGATCACGAAGGCGATGATCGACGCGCGCGGATATTGAACCTGATACAAATTGCGATTCAAAGAGCTCTGAAAAGGGCTCTTAAGCCGTCGAAAAACTAGTTTTTCGACGGGATAACCACGTTTTGTCTCTCGCCCTCCGGTCTCCCGGGCGGCAAAACGCACAGAGAAATCGCCCATGTTGGGCGTTCCGTTGCGTCGGATCAACCGACGCAGCCGGAATTAATAGGTTAAGGGTTACGACCCTTAACAATCCCAAAGACTTGTTTGACAGTCTGAGAGCTCTGAAAAGGGCTCTTTTTTGCGCCGTAGCCTGAAAAATTGTCAGGTGTTTTTTTACGCTTAACGTTAGAAAAATTACGGCGAAAACCATTCGAAATCAATCCAAATGTGACGTACGGTTTGTATTCTAATCGGGTTGGTTCACATTCTTATCCGCTTGCCGCGAAGGCATTGGTTTAGAGTTGTCTATATGTTATAAGGATGGTGTTGGTCACATCTCACTTCATCGACCTACAATTCACATCTCTAAAATTTGAAAGGAAATCGGAAACATGAAAAAATTAGTTACATTGATCCTTGTTGCCATGCTCGCGATTGGTATGGTTGCTTGTGCATCGACCGCTGCGCCCGCGGCGACGGAAGCACCCGCAGCAGCCGCCGCAACGGAAGCACCCGCTGCCGCAACGGAAGCACCCGCAGCGCCCGCGCTGATCAAAGTCGGCATCATCAACAACCCGCCGGCAGAGTCTGGCTACCGCGCAGCGAACGTTGCGGACTTTGAGAAAGTCTTCACCGAAGCGAACGGTTATGCCGTCTCCACCTTCTACAGCCTGAAGAACGACGAGCAGCTCAACGCCGCCACGCAGTTCATCACGGATGGCGTAGACTACCTGCTCATCTCCGCCGCGGCAACCGATGGTTGGGATGCAGTTCTTGCCAGCGCCAAAGAAGCCGGCATCAAAGTGTTCCTGTTCGATCGTATGATCAACACGGACGAGAGCAACTATGAAGCAGCTGTTGTTTCCAACATGGCCAATGAAGGCACCACCGCCGTCGAATGGCTCAAAGCGCAGAAGCTGGATTCCTACAAGATCATCCACATCCAAGGCGCGATGGGTTCTGACGCACAGATCGGCCGTACCGGTGCTCTGGATGCAGAGTTCGCAGCCGGCACCATGACCAAAGTTGTACAGCAGACCGCAACTTGGGATGAAGCAACCGCAAAGCAGATCGTGGAATCCGTCATCAACTCCGGTGAAGAATTCAACGTCATCTACGCCGAGAACGACGGTATGGCCAAGGGCGCTGTCGCGGCGCTGGACGAAGCGGGCATCACCCACGGCGTCGGCAAGTCCGTCATCGTGATGGGCTTTGACTGCAACAAATGGGCGCTGCGCGAACTGCTCGCCGGCAACTGGAACTATGATGGCCAGTGCAGCCCGTTCCAGGCCTCCGTCATTGCGGACATGATCACGAAGCTCGAAGCTGGCGAGACCCTCCCCTCGAAGAAGGTCATCTCCGAAGAGCGCGGCTTTGATGCCACAACGATCACCCAGTCCGACATCGACACCTACGGCCTTGGCGAGTAAACACACCTGATTTAGAATCCCGTAACGGGAAATCAATCTGAAATGACGGTGACGAGTATGCGGATTTACTCCGCATACTCGCACCGCTGTTTAAAAGGCGCGTGGTTTTCTTTTTCAGAAACACCCGCCCGTACCCGCAACGCACAAAGGATGGTATCCCATGCCAAACGACATCGCTTTATCCATGCGCAATATCAGCAAATCCTTTCCCGGCGTGCGCGCGCTGCACAACGTGGATTTCACGCTCTACAAGGGCGAAATTCATGCGTTGATGGGCGAGAACGGCGCCGGAAAATCAACGTTGATCAAAGTGCTGACGGGTGTTCACCCGAAGGATTCCGGACAGATTACGATTGACGGAAGCACAAAAGAGGTCAACATCAAGTCTCCGCAGGATGCACAAAACAGCGGCATCAGCACCGTTTATCAGGAGATTACGCTCTGCCCGAATCTGACGGTCGCGGAGAATATGTATATCGGACGCGGTAACTATCAATTTGTACACTGGAAAAAAATGCGCGAGCAGACGACAGAACTGCTCGAAAAACTGAGCATTCCCGCTCGGGCAACGCAGCAGCTTGCAACCTGTTCCCTCGCCGTGCAGCAGATGGTCGCCATCGCGCGCGCGGTGGATATGGACTGCAAGGTGCTGATTCTCGACGAGCCGACCTCTTCGCTGGATGAGCGCGAGGTGGAAAAACTCTTTTCGTTGATGCGCGAGCTCAAGTCTCGCGGTGTCGGCATCATATTTATTACGCACTTTTTGGAGCAGGTTTATGAAGTCTGCGACCGTATCACCGTGCTTCGTAACGGCGAACTGGTCGGTGCCTACGACGTAAAAGACCTGCCGCGCGTTCAGCTGATCTCCAAGATGATGGGCAAAGAGCTGGACGATATATCCCATATGCACAACACCGGCACACAGGCTGCGCGGGCGAACAGCGTACCCGTCTTCGAGGCGATCGGGCTTTCCAGCACGGCGGCGACGAAGGCGTTTGATTTTAAGATCGATCAGGGAGAAGTCAACGGGTTTACGGGCCTGCTTGGTTCCGGACGAAGCGAATGCGTACGCGCAATCTTCGGTGCGGACAAGGCCACCGGCGGCAAGGTGTTTGTCAACGGCAAACCTGCGAAAATAGCCAAACCGAAGGATGCCATGAAGCTCGGCATCGGATATCTGCCGGAGGATCGCAAACAGGACGGCATCGTGGATGATCTCTCCGTACGCGAAAACATCATTCTTGCGCTGCAGGTCTTGCGCGGATTTTTCCGCCCGTTTTCCAGAGCGGAAGCGGAAAAGTTTACAGATGAATACATTAAGCTGCTCGGGATCAAGACGGCTTCGACGGACACGCCAATCAGGTCGCTCTCCGGCGGAAATCAGCAAAAGGCGATTCTCGCGCGCTGGCTACTCACCAAACCGCAATACCTAATCCTGGACGAACCCACGCGCGGCATCGATGTCGGCACCAAGGTAGAGATTCAAAAACTGGTGCTCAAGCTTGCCGAAGAGGGCGTCAGCGTCACGTTTATCTCCTCCGAAATCGAGGAGATGCTGCGCACCTGCTCCCGCCTCATCGTGATGCGGGATCGCGAAATCATTGGTGAACTGACGCAGAACGACATGACCCAGGCAAAGATCATGCGCACCATTGCGGGAGAGGCGGCACAAAATGGCTAATTGGTTAAAAAAACTGATGCGCTCGCAGCTCGTGATTCCGTTGTTTGCGCTGCTGCTGCTCATCATTTTCAATCTCATTCGCGACGTGGGATTCTTTTCGCTCAATATTACAACGAATAACGACGGAAATACCGTGCTCTCCGGCAACATCATCAGCATTCTCAACAGCGCATCCGAGTTGGCGGTTCTCTCCATTGGCATGACGCTTGTTACCGCGAGCTCCAAGGGGCAGGATATCAGCGTTGGCGCGGTTGCGGCGATTGCGGGCAGCGTGTTTGTGCGCGTTCTAAAGGAACACACGATCAACTGGCCGATCATCCTGCTGGGATTCATCTGCGCTTGCCTCGCCGCCATTCTCTGCGGCGCGTTTAACGGCACGCTGGTGTCGGTGTTTAAGATTCAGCCCATGATTGCGACACTGATATTATTGACCGCGGGCAGACCCATCGCTTACTGGATCAACGGTGGCGCGACGCCGACCGTGGAAAGCCCGCTTTTAAGCAAAATCGGCAGCTTTATTCCGGGCATTCCGATTCCGACGCCGATCATCATCGTGGTCGTGTTTGCGATATTGGTGTCGTTGGTTCTGCGCTTTACCAACCTCGGCCTGTATACCCAGGCGGTCGGTATCAATGAAAAGTCCGCGCGGCTCAACGGCATCAACGCCATCGGCATGAAGATGCTCTCCTTTATGATGCTGGGTATCTGTGTGGCCATCGCGGGCTGCATCGGCGTGAGCCGAATGGGACTCATCAACCATGAAACGCTGCTATTGGACATTGAAATGGACGCGATTCTTGCGGTTGCCATCGGTGGCAATGCGCTCAGCGGCGGCAAGTTCAGCATCGCGGGTTCCGTCATCGGCGCATATATCATTCAGGCGTTGACCATCACGCTCTATGCGATGAAGGTGCCGTCTACGGCGGTCAAGGCGTATAAAGCGATCGTCATTATCGCAATCGTCGTGCTTGGTTCGCCGGTGGTGCAGAGCTATCTGCTGAAGTTGCGCGGCAGGCTGTTCCAAAAATCGAACAAGGAAGCGGGGGCGCAGGCATATGGAGACTAAGAAGAGACCTCTTGCCGATCCGCTGATGCGAGCGAAAAGAGAGCCGATCTCGAACACCAACCTGCTGCTGATCATCACGATCTGTACCTTCATCAGCATGTACGGCATGGCGATGTCGGTTTGGGGCGGCGGATTCCTCAATCCGCAGCAATTCCTCGACCTCTTTAACAACAACTCGTTCCTCGTCGTCGTCTCCTGCGGACTTACGATCGTCATGATCGCGGGCGGAATCGATATCTCCGTCGGCGGTATCACCGCGCTGGTCACGATGGCTTGCGTGGTCTATCTGGACGACAAAGGCGGCAGTGTCGTGGGTTCCATGGCGCTTGCGCTTGGTATCGGCACGGCGTTTGGACTCGTGCAGGGATTTCTAGTGTCGTATCTGGAGATTCAGCCGTTCATCATCTCGCTGGCGGGCATGTTCTTTGCAAGGGGCATGACCACCATCGTTTCCGTTGCGCCCCGCACGGCGGTACATGAGGCGTTTCTTTCGCTCAAAGGATTCCGCATCGTGATTCCCGGCATCGGCTCTTATGGTAAGGCCGGCAATTTCATTCCCGCGCGCATCGAGCTCGGCGTCATTATAGCGATTGCGGTGGTTCTGCTGGTGTTTGTGATGCTCAAGTGGACGCGCTTTGGGCGCAACCTTTACGCGGTCGGCGGAAACAACCAGAGCGCGCTGATGCTCGGCATCAACGTGAAGCGTACGCGCTTTTTCTCATATCTGCTGTGTGGTATTCTCTCCGGCATCGGTGGATATGTCTACCTGTTGCATACGGGCGCTGGCAACGCAAGTAACGCCTCCGCCGCGGAGATGCAAGCCATCGCCGCCGCCATCATCGGCGGCACGCTGCTGACCGGTGGCGTTGGCAACGTCATTGGCACGCTGTTTGGCGTACTCTCGCTCAAGACGATCAACAATATCGTCATCGCGTCCGGCTTGCGAGAACCGTATTGGCAGAGCATCACGACGGGGCTCATGCTTTGCTTCTTCATTCTGCTGCAAAGCGTCATTCTCGCGATCCGCGAAAAAGGCGGGGTTCGAAAAGACTGATCCCTCAGCGCGTAAAGCTTCTGGGATTGTTAAGGGCCGCAACCCTTAACCCATAGAATTCGGCTGTGGCGGCTTTGCCGACGCAACGGATTACTCTGTACTCTTTGCCGCCTGTTGGCCCGCAAGGCAACAGGCAAAGGGCGGTTATTATGGTGAAAAACCTGTTTTTTACCGAACAAAAGGCTCCTCCGGCAATGTTCGAAGGAGCCTTTTTTGCGGGATTTCGCTGCAAGCATAAATATAAATATTGTTGGTATAAATATAATATTTAGCTTTTCTATCACCAAGATTTATGATATATTTTTCGCTAAAGAAATTTTTTAAGTAGTCAGCGAGCAAAATCGAAATCGCGAGTAAATAACAGGAGGAAACGGATGGAACAGCCAAG
>JAQVML010000086.1 GCA_028703645.1 Eubacteriales bacterium | reverse complement strand
AGCGGACGGGAAACCCGCGATCTATTGCGAGGACTATATTCCCACCATGCTGATCAAGAAAAAGGATTATACCGAGCAGGATTTGCAAAAGCCGATCTTCTCGTTTTTAAAGCAGTTTTGCGCGTTAGAGCCGCATATGGACCTCACCGAGGTGAATCCCGCCGTTGCGGATGAAGCGAAGGCGCTGCTTTTCCTCGTGCCGAAGGGAACACCGCTACTCTATCTGGACGAGCTGGATTACGACAAAGAAGGCATGCCTATGCTGTATTCGCCGCAGTACTACATCGGCGGGGTTATTCAGCACACCATGCTGAGAATGAAGTTTTAGTAAGCCTGTTTGACCGCAGGCTTATTCTTGTTTTTTAATTTGAGTGAATAGGGAGGATTTCAGCGTGAAAAAAGTTGCCGTAGTCATGGGGAGCGCCTCCGATCTGCCGCTGGCGAAGGACGCGCTCAAGACGCTTGCCGCATTTGGCGTGCCGCATGTGGCGCGGGTTCTTTCCGCGCACCGCACACCGGACGAAGCCGCCGCGTTTGCAAAGGGCGCGGAGGCGGATGAGATCGGCGTGATCATCGCCTTTGCGGGCAAGGCCGCGCATCTTGCGGGTGCGATGGCGGCAAACAGCGTCGTGCCGGTCATCGGTGTGCCCGTCTGCGGAAAAGACCTCGGAGGGTTGGACGCGCTGCTGAGCACCGTGCAGATGCCAAAGGGCGTACCCGTTGCAACCGTCGGGATCGACGGGGCCGCCAATGCGGCGCTGCTCGCCGTGCGCATGCTTGCGCTGTCGGACGAGGAGTTGAACCAGAAGCTCAAGCTGTATGTGCAAAAACTTGCGGAACAATCCGCCGAAGCGGACGAAGCCATGCAAAAAGAGATGGAACAGCTTTGATTTTCTTACGTTTTAGCGTGATTGTTTGAATGAAAAGAGACAGGTCGAAGGAGACAAAACACATGAAAAAGATGGAGCAGATTTACGAAGGCAAGGCAAAGAAAGTATTTGCAACGGATGATCCGAAGATCGTCATCGTGGACTATAAGGACGACGCGACCGCGTTTAACGGCCTCAAAAAGGGCACCATCGCCGGAAAAGGCGTGGTCAACAACAAGGTATCCAACCACTTTTTTCGCCTTCTAGAGAGCCACGGAATCCCGACGCACTATGTCGAGCAGCTCAGCGATCGCGAGACCGCCGTGCGCCGCGTGGAGATTTTGCCCGTCGAGGTGATCGTTCGTAACCGCGCAGCAGGCAGCTTTTCTAAGCGCATGGGCGTGGAAGAAGGCACGAATCTCGCCTGCCCGATTTTGGAATACAGCTATAAAAACGACGATCTGGGCGATCCGTTTATCAACTCTTACTACATCCGCGCGCTGAACATCGCCACGGATGAGGAGATGGAGCAGGTCAAGAACTACTCCTTCCAGATCAACGACATCCTCAAATCGTATCTGGACGGCTTTGGCATTGAGCTGATCGACTTTAAGCTGGAATTTGGCAGATTTGACGGCAAGGTCATTTTGGCGGACGAGATTTCGCCGGACACCTGCCGCTTCTGGGACAAGGCGACCGGCAAAAAGCTGGACAAAGACCGCTTCCGCAGAGACCTTGGAGACGTAGAGGATGCGTATCACGAAATCATCAGCCGTCTGATGGGAGAATAACATGCGTTTACCACTGCAACTGCCTGCGCCATACGAGCGGCTGAAGCTGGGCGACGACTGCATGAAAGAAGAATGCGGCGTGTTTGGCATCTATACAAACGGCAGCGGGCTGGATGCGGCGGAGGCCGCGTATTACGGCCTGTTTGCGTTGCAGCATCGCGGGCAGGAGAGCGCGGGCGTCGCGGTTTCCAGAAAGGGACGCATCGACTGTCACAAGGCGATGGGGCTCGTCAGCGGACGCTTTAACGACGGTCTAGGTGCGCTCAAGGGGTGTACGCTCGCTATTGGGCATGTTCGGTATTCGACCACGGGAGACAGTCTGCTCGTCAACGCGCAGCCGATCGTGGTGGAGTCTCCGCTTGGCCCGCTTGCGCTGGCGCACAACGGAAACATCATCAACGCAAAAGAACTGCGCGAGGAGCTGGAGGCGGAGGGCGTTTGCTTTCAAACCACGATCGATTCGGAAGTCATCGCGGCGCTGATTGCAAAAAACAGCAAGGAAGGCCTTGTCGAGAGCATTTCGCTGGCGATGCAGCGGCTCAAGGGCAGCTATGCGCTCGTCCTCTTAACCCGGGATCAAATCATCGGTGTGCGCGATCCAAAGGGCATGCGCCCGCTCGCGCTTGGCAGTTTGGAAGGCGCGTATATCGTTGCCTCGGAATCCTGTGCCTTTGACACCATCGGCGCGGAATTCATGCGGGATGTGCGCCCGGGCGAGATCGTCATTGCGGGTCGCGAGGGGCTAAAGGCACACCAGGCGATTCGCTCCACCGACACCGCGCTTTGTATCTTCGAGTATGTCTATTTCGCCCGACCGGATTCCGATATCGACGGCATTTCCGTGCATAAGGCGCGGGAGCGCGCGGGGGAATTGCTCGCGATTTCCTCCCCTGCGGATGTGGACGTCGTCTCCGCCGTGCCGGATTCGTCCCTGCCCGCGGCGATGGGGTACGCGCGGCAGGCGGGGCTTCCGTTTATCATCGCGCTCTCCAAAAATCGCTACATGGGGCGCACGTTTATCGAGCCTTCGCAGGATCAGCGGCAGATGGATGTTTCCCTCAAGCTCAGCGCGCTAAAACGAAATGTGCGCGGTAAGCGCGTGCTATTGGTGGATGATTCCATCGTGCGCGGTACGACCAGTAAATACATCGTCGCGATGCTCAAGACCGCGGGCGCAAAAGAGGTGCATCTGCGCATCAGCTCGCCTCCGGTGATGCATCCGTGCTGTTTCGGCATCGATACCTCGTCTTACGAGCAGCTCATTGGCGCGAATCACTCCGTCGAGGAGATTCGCCGCTTTATCGGGGCGGACGCGCTAAGCTATTTGAGCATGGAAGACCTGCATAAGACCGTTGAGTTTGCGGCGTGCGACTTCTGCGCGGCCTGTTTCAACGGAAAATATCCGGAAGATGTCTCTGCGCTGATTCAGCGCGGCGGCAAACACGTGCTAGATCGTTAAAAGGGGGATAAGTTTGCATGCCGGTAACCTATCAGGAGGCGGGCGTTAGCGTGGAGGCGGGCTATGAAGCCGTGCGCCGCATGAAAGCCTACGCCGAGGCGACGTTTGACGGGAATGTATTGCAATCCCTCGGTTCTTTTGGCGGAATGTATGCGCTGGGCGAGCAGGTGCTCGTCTCCGGCACGGATGGCGTCGGCACCAAGCTCAAGGCGGCGTTCGCGCTGGAACAGCACGACACCGTGGGCATCGATTGCGTGGCGATGTGCGCCAACGACGTGGTTTGCCACGGGGCAAGGCCGCTCTTCTTTCTCGACTATATCGCAACCGGCAAACTCGTGCCGGAAGTTGCGGCAAACATCGTCAAAGGCGTAGCCAGCGGCTGTTCGCAAGCGGGTTGTGCGCTCATCGGCGGCGAGACCGCCGAGATGCCGGGGTTTTACCCGATCGGGGAATACGACCTTGCGGGCTTTTGCGTGGGTATTGTTGACCGCGCGAAGATGATCGACAATTCACGCGTGCAGGCAGGGGATGTGATTATTGCTCTCGCTTCCTCCGGCGTGCATTCCAACGGGTTTTCGCTCGTGCGAAAGCTGATTCCCATGGAGCGCACCAAGCTGCACGAATACAGCGCGGAGCTCGGCAAAACGTTTGGCGAGGAGCTGTTGACCCCCACGAATATCTACGTGAAACCCGTGCTGTCGCTGATCGATGCGCTCGAAGTTCATTCGATTGCGCACATCACCGGCGGCGGATTCTTCGAAAATATTCCGCGCAGCATTCCCAAAGGCCTGACCGCGCGGATTGAGAAGCATGCGGTTCGCGTGCTGCCGATCTTCCGCTTGCTGCAACATCTGGGCGAATTAGAGGAAGCGCACATGTTCAACACCTTTAACATGGGCGTCGGCATGACGATCACGCTGCCCGCGACGCAGGCGGATCAAGCGCTCGCGCTGCTGCATGCAGCCGGCGTTTCCGCATACACCATCGGCGAGGTCGTGTCCGGCGACACGGGCATGATCCTATGCTGAAGCCCCGTATTGCGGTGTTCGTCTCCGGCGGGGGAACGAATCTTCAGGCGCTGATCGACGCGCAAGACTGCGGCAGAATCCACAGCGGCGAACTCGCGCTGGTCATCGCAAGCAAGCCTAGCATCTACGCGTTGGAGCGCGCGAAATGCGCGGGAATCGCGCGCGAGACGGTTGCGCGCGCGGCATTTGTCACGCAAAAAGCGTATGAAGAGAGCTTGCTCGCCGTCCTAAAACAGCACGGCATCGACCTGATCGTGCTCGCAGGATTCATGCATATTCTCTCTGCGGCGTTTGTTTCGCACTATCCCGACCGGATCGTCAACGTGCATCCTTCGTTGATTCCCGCCTACTGCGGGAAAGGGTATTACGGCATCAAGGTACACGAGGCGGTGTTGGCGGCGGGTGAAAGCGAAACGGGCGCCACGGTGCATATGGTCAACGAGGTGCCGGACGGCGGGCGTATTTTGATGCAGCAGCGCGTGCCGGCGTTTGCCAGCGACACGCCGGAAACATTGCAGCGCCGCGTGATGGAGCAGGCCGAGTGGGTGCTGCTGCCGCGCGCGGTGGAGCAGCTTTGCGCGGATTGGATGGAACGGGAGAAGACAGGAGCGAAGATGAAACAGAAAGACCTATTCGAGACACTCAAAAGTAACCCTTACCCCGGGCGCGGCATCGTGCTGGGGCTCACGCCGGATGGGAAGAAAGCCGCGCTGGCGTATTTCATCATGGGGCGCAGTGCGGGCAGCCGCAGCCGCGCATTCGTCAAAAACGGCGATGACATCGGCATTCACATGTTGGACGGCGGCAAGATCGCCGACACCAGCTTGATTTTATACACGCCCTTACGCACGCTTTCCGGCGTGACGGTCGTTACCAACGGCGACCAGACGGACACCATCTGCTCTGCTTTGGCAAACGGAAAAACGTTTGAAGAAGCGCTTTTTACGCGTACTTTCGAGCCGGACGCACCGCACTTTACCCCGCGCATCAGCGGCATGCTCGCGTTTTCGCCGGAGTATCGATACAAGCTTTCGATTCTCAAATCGGGCGACGCAGAGGGGAAAACCACCCTGCGGCAAACGTTTGACATGGAGCCACTGGCGGGAACGGGACACTTCATCCACACCTATCAGGGCGACGGCGCGGTACTGCCGAGCTTTTTTGGCGAGCCGGTCGCGGTGAACATTCCAAACGAGTTTTCGGTGTTTGTGGAAGGCCTCTGGCGTGCGCTGAACGCGGAGAACAAGGTTTCGCTCTATGTGCGGTATACCGATCTTGAAACGGGCAAATATGAAGACAAAATCTTCAACCAATATGCAAGTACAGGAGAATCAGCATGAAGGAACTCATCTTAAAATACGGTTGCAATCCGCATCAAAAACCCGCGCGCATCTACGCCGAAGCAGGAGAGCTGCCCATCGAGGTGCTCAACGGCGCACCGGGATACATCAATTTCCTGGACGCGCTCAACGCCTGGCAACTTGTCAAGGAACTCAAGGCGTCGCTGGGGCTTCCCGCCGCCGCATCGTTTAAGCACGTTAGCCCCGCGGGCGCCGCGGTGGGACTGCCGCTGAGCGAAACGGAGCTTTGCGCCTGCGCGGTGGACGATATTGACGGCATCAACGATTCCCCCGTTGCCTGCGCTTATGCGCGCGCGCGCGGAACCGACCGCATGTCCTCCTTTGGCGATTTTATTGCGCTGAGCGATGTTTGCGACGAGACCACCGCACGCATCATCAAGCGCGAGGTGTCGGACGGCATCATTGCACCCGGCTATACCGAAGCGGCGCTCGCGCTCCTCAAAACCAAGCGAAACGGCAGCTACGCCGTGGTTCAGATCGATCCCGACTACGCGCCGGAGGGCATGGAGACAAAGCAGGTGTTCGGGGTCACGTTTGAGCAGCCGCGAAACACCGCCGTGATTGACGAAGCGCTGCTGCAAAACCCCGTGACCGCGGTCAAATCGGTCGGCGAGGGGGCAAAGCGGGACATGCTGCTTTCGCTGATCACGCTCAAATACACGCAGTCCAACTCCGTGTGCTTCGCGGCAAACGGCCAGACCATCGGCGTTGGCGCGGGCCAGCAGAGCCGCATCCACTGTACGCGGCTCGCGGGCGAAAAGGCGGACATCTGGTGGCTCAGAAGAAGCCCGCAGGTGCTCGCGCTACCGTTTTTACCGGAAATCAAGCGGCCGAATCGCGATAACCTGATCGATCAATACATCGGTTCTCGCGGCGGCCCCGCCTGCGGCGAAGCGGGTTGGGAAGCGTATTTTTCGCAAAAGCCGGTGCCGATGACT
>JAQVML010000085.1 GCA_028703645.1 Eubacteriales bacterium | reverse complement strand
GACGATGTGTTGATTCGCAAAGACGGTATGTTTGTCCTGCCGGAGCTCCTTTGCCTGAACCCTGAAAACTTAAAGTAATCAAAAGACGACTATATACGCAAAACAGCCCGGCGATTCTTCGCCGGGCTGTTGATTTACATGATGCAATAGGATATGAAAGATTTTTAGTTTTCCGGCTCGATGAGGCCATAGTTGCCGACTTTGCGCTTATAGAGCACGTTCATCTGATTCGTCTCCGAGTTGAGGAAAACGTAGAACGAGTGCCCAACCATCTCAATCTGGAGCATGGCTTCTTCTTCGCTCATGGGTTTAATTGCAAAGCGCTTGACGCGGACGATCTTGGGTCCTTCTTCTTCTGCATCATCTTCGCTAAAGTCCTGCTCGGTCATGTCGCGAAACGCACCGCTTCTGAGGCACTTTTCAAGCTTGGTGCGGTGGCGAAGAATCTGCTTTTCGAGTTTGTCGAGCACGTTGTCGATGGAGGCGTACATGTCGCCGGTGATCTCTTCCCCGCGGATGACTCCGCCGTCATATGGGATTGTTACCTCGACAATGTGGCGATTCTTTTCCACTGAGAGCGTAACGAATACATCAGCATCCTGCGGAAAATAACGCTCGAGTTTGCCAACCTTTTTGTTGACGAGGTCATTGAGGTAGTCGGAGATCTCGAGGTTTTTGCCAGTGATCGAAATACGCATGATACCACTCCTTTTTCGGCAAACTATTTTGTACTCTGCCTATGTTTAATTATTCGATACAATGATGACATTTCCCTTGTTGCCTGATAAAATTATTCTAATTTATTTTGATGGCTTTGGTCTGTCATCCTTGTGAACGAATTCTAATATAAATCGCAAACTTTATCTGTAATAGAATCACTTGCAATTCAATCGATGATTCGGTAAGATAAATGCATCTGGGAACTGTGTTTCCCAAAAATCGATCTTCGTCAAATCAAAAAGCAGCGGCATGTTTTGTCCGCTGCTTTTGCGCACTATTTTATTCTTCTCCCGCCGCCGTAGACCGCGGAAATGCTACGATCATCCGCTAGATACACCGCGCGCTCAAACCGCTCTTTTCGCGTGAGTTCCCTCGTGCTTGGTGGCAGATTGGATTCGTCCAGCACGACCGCATGCAGCGGATTGCCCGGCGCAAAACCGTCCGCGTCGCCAAAATATCGTCCGCCCGCGCTCGTCGCGAGATAATATGCTTCTCCAACCGTTAAAAACGGCTCTCTGCCTTCCGTCGCTATGGCGCGCGCCTTGGACATGCGCAAGCATCCGGTCAGCACCTGCAACATCGGTAATTGTGCGCCGCCCGCGATATCGGAACCAAGCGCCACCCAAACGCCGCGCTCCTTCATCTGACGTACGGGCGCAAACCCGCTGCAAATGTTGATGTTGGAGTCCGGGCAATGCACGCACAGCACGTTGTGGTCGATCATCGCCTGCTGCTCCCGCGCGTCCGAATGCACGCAATGTGCCATGATGGTGTGATCTGTCCAGAGACCGTATTTGTCGTAAGTCTGCCAATATTGTTCGCAATCGGGGTGCAACTCACGCACCAGCTCGATTTCGCGCTTGTTTTCGCTGAGGTGGGACTGCACGAAGATACCGCGCTCCTGCGCTACTTTGCCGAGCCACTCCATGAGTTCGTTGGTGCAGCTTGGCGTAAAGCGCGGGGTCAAAATCGGGCGGATGCGCGTGAACCGCTCGCTTTCGTCGAGCCAGCGCAGCGTATCGCGCTTGCTGTCGCTGGTTTGCTCCTGACATTCACCGCTCTCGCGATCCATATTCACCTTGCCGACATAGCCGCCGATACCGGCTTTTTCCAGCTCTTCCATCAGGATCAACGTTGCGTCCACGTGCGTTGAAGAATAGATGCAAACGCGCGTGGTACCGTTTTTGACCAGTTCGTCGGCTAGGCGGGAATAAGTCGCCCGCGCAAAATCGTTGTCCGCAAAGCGCGCTTCGGTTTTAAAGGTGTATGCTTTGAGCCAGTCCATCAGCGGCAAATCCATACCCATGCCGAGCATTGGATATTGCGGCGCGTGCAGGTGCATATCCGAAAAGCCCTGCAAGATCAGCTTGTCGGAATAATCCTCGATCTTCGCTCCCGCAAACTCCGCCGGAATTTCCGAATAAACGCCCTGAATCACGCCGTCTTTGACCGCGATGTATCCGTTTTCCGTGATCACGGGATCGCCAAATGTCTTTGCCTCTATGATATGACCTTTGATCAGTGTCAAGCCTGTCAATTGTTGAGTCATGTTGTCTCTTCCTTGCCTTCGTCGCCGTCGAATTTGCCGGCAACTCGAATTCTATTGTCTTGTGTCGATATCAAACAATTCCTGCGCTTCGCCTGCTTCAACTAGCATCAGACGCTGTGGATATTGCTTGATGACCGCGCTGCCGCCGATATCCTCTTTCAACGCGCAGAGTTCCGTATAAAGATCTGCGGGGAATATAGCGGGGTTGCCGCGTCTGCTGCCAAACGCGAGCGAAACGATATGTTTCGGATTCGTTTCAAACGCCGAAATCAACCTTGAAACGCTCTCGCACTTTAAGTATGGTTGATCCGCCACGGCGTAGAGAACGCCGTCGAGCGCGGGCTCTCTCGCTAAAATGGCCTCTGTCGCAATGGCGACGCTGGTGCCGACGCCGCGCTCCGGGTCGGGATTGATGGCGACGGGAAACGCATTGTCAAACGCAAACTGACGAATTTCGTTTGCTTCCGCTCTGGTCACGCAGATGCGCGCGGCAAACGGAAGTGAGGCGTAGAGCCGAAGCGCACGCGCAATCATCGGCTCGCCCTGAACCGAATACAGCAGCTTTCCTTCGCCAAAGCGCTTTCCTGCACCCGCAGCGAGCAGAGCGCAACCAACCTTCACGCGCGATACCTGCCGGAGGATTTCCGAAAGACAAATCTTCCCTTGCCCTCCGTAATCAGTTTTCCGTTTTTCACGATATGTTGTCCGCCGAGCAAAACATCCGAAACGCCGCCGAGCACCTTCATCCCCTCATAAGGAGAGTTGTCGCAAGCATGCGCGTTGGTGCGATACGATATCTTGCTCTCGCCGGTCGGATCATAAATTGTGATGTCCGCCTCGGCTCCTTCTCTCAGCACGCCGCGATGCGGATACATGCCAAACATCCTTGCCGCGTTTTCGCTCATCATCGCCGCCATCTGTTGCAGCGTGATGCGACCCGTTCGCACGGCGTAGGTGTAGATGATCTGCGCGCGGTTTTGAACGCCCGCGCCGCCGTTTGGCGTCTTGCTAAACTCTCCACCGCCAAGCGCTTTTTGGCTCATCATAAATGAGCAGTGATCGGTGCCGATCACGTCGATCTCTCCGGAGCCCATCGCGGAAAGCAGCGCGTCCTGATCCTCCGACTTTCTCAGCGGCGGAGACATGATGAATTTCTCCGCGTCGGGATCGCCATATCTCGTGTCGTCCAGCACCAGATATTGCGGGCAGGTCTCAAGATAGACCTCCTGCCCTCTCGCTCTGGCTCTGCGCGCTTCCTCCAAGCCTTCGTGCGTGGAGAGATGCACCACCCAGACGGGCGCTTTGGCGAGTTGGCCGATTCGCATCAGCCGCGAGACCGCCTCCGCTTCCACGGCGTTTGGCCGCGAAATCGGGTGCGCCAGCGGTGAGCGCATGCCAATGCTATTGAGTTCGTGAATCCGCTCGTTGAGAATATCATAGTTTTCGCAGTGAACCCCACTGATGCAGTTCAGCGCCGCCATGTGTTTGAGCGCAGCATAGATTTCGCCGTCGTTGAGACGCATCGCGTCGTAGACCATATACATCTTAAATGAGGTGACGCCTTGCGCAACCATGTTCTCTACCTCTGCCGCGCGCTCGCCGTCCCATTCCGAAATCGCCATATGAAATCCGTAGTTGCAGCTGGAGCCTTCCGCCTTTTTGTGCCAAAGATCCAACGCATCCTGCATGGTCATACCGCGATCCTGCGTCGCAAAATCGAGCACGGTGGTCGTGCCGCCAAGTGCCGCCGCGCGCGTGCCGGTAATGAAATTGTCTGCGGTCACCGTTACGCCAAGATCGAGATCAAAGTGCGTATGGGTATCGATAAACCCCGCGAACACGAGCTTGCCACCCGCGTCAATTACCTCGTCCGCCTGCTCCTGAATGCCGGACGCAATTCGTTTGATAAAACCGTTTTCAATCAATAGATCCGCTTGCTCAATTCCCTGACTGCGTACGAGTGTTCCGTTTTGAATGATAGTGCGCATAAAAGTGGTCGCCTCCTTGCATACGATTCGATTTTTCGTTCCAAGTGTTTTTTGTATCTTTTGCAATCGATAGGAACCAATTGAATAAACGCAGGAAATAGGAGCGGAAAACTGCAAATCACAATACCTGTTTCCATTCTAACACACGAAATTGTTCATGCAAAGTATTTGCATCTAACAATCTTTGTGCTATACTAACAAAAAGGTGGGTGAGCATTATGCAAAAGTCACGTCTACGCGCCGCCATCCTAAACGCGGCCAATCGAAATGCTGCTCTGGTCATCAAAAACGCAAAAATCGTCAATGTTTTCACAGAAGAAATCATAGAAGGTGACGTCGCCATGCGCGATGGCATCATCATCGGCGTTGGGGAATATACCGGTCGTGTCGAAATCGATGCGAAAGGCGGTTATCTTTGCCCCGGTTTGATCGATGGGCATGTGCATATCGAGTCTTCTATGGCGCATCCTTCCCGCTTTGCCAATGTCATTCTTGAAAAAGGAACTACCTCCATCATTGCCGACCCGCACGAGATTGCAAACGTTTGCGGTTCAGACGGAATTCAATACATGCTCGACCAAACGGAATGGCTTCCCCTTTCCGTTTTTATTATGGTTCCTTCTTGCGTCCCTGCGACCGCCTTTGAAACCAGCGGCGCGAAATTGACGGCAAGAGATCTGGAACCCTTCATCAGCCACCCGCGCGTGCTGGGCCTTGGCGAAGTCATGGACTATGTCGCGGTTGTGGAAGGCGAAGGCGAAATGCTCGATAAACTGCATCTCTTCCGGCATCACCCGATCGACGGACATGCGCCGACGCTGACCGGAGACGCGCTCAACGCCTATTGCGTTGCCGGGCCGTATACCGATCATGAGTGTATTACCTATGAAGAAGTGCTCGAAAAACTGCGAAAGGGTCTGCGCATCCACCTGCGGCTTGGTTCCGCCAATCGCAATGTAGAAGAGATTATGAAACAGATTGCGCAAAACAATCTGCCCACGCGCAGGATGTCCTTCTGCACGGACGACAAGCATCTCTCCGACATTCGCGAAGAAGGTCATATCAACTATATCGTGCGCCGCGCGGTCGCAAACGGCATACCCGCGATAAAAGCGATTCAGATGGCGACGATCAACACCGCGGATGCATACGGCATTCGCCACTACGGCGCGGTTGCGCCCGGCTACCGGGCCGATCTCGTTTTGTTTGACAACCTGACCGACTTTAACCCGCAGTTTGTGATCACCGACGGCAAGGTGTTTGAGCCCAGCGTGGATTCGCACATCAAGCCCGACCCGAAGATTTACAACAGCGTCCATCTCGCCCCGCGCAAGCCGGATATCTTCAAAATGCCGGTCTCCGGAAAAACGAACATTCTTCGACTGATTCCCAGAGAGCTTGTCACCGCGCTGGATGTGGAAGAAGTCTATACTGAAGACGGTCTGTTTGTACCCAAAAACGGGCTACTAAAGCTTGCCGTGTTGGAGCGGCACCACGCCTCCGGCAGAGTCGGCTTAGGCATTCTGCGCGGGTTTGACATCAAGGATGGCGCCATCGCAACCACGGTGGGACACGATTCCCACAACCTCGTCGTCGTTGGCGATAACGACGCGGACATGCTTCTTGCGGTAGACGCACTGGAAGAGTGCGGCGGCGGCTATGTCGTCGTTAGCCGCGGTGAAGTACTGGCAAAGCTCGTTCTCTCCGTCGCGGGACTCATGAGCGACGCGCCGCTGGAAATAATCTTAAAGCACCAGCGCGAGCTATTGGATGCGGCGGGTAAGCTCGGCATTCACACCGAAAGTGATCCTTTCATTACGCTTTCTTTCATCGCGCTGCCGGTCATTCCAGATGTGCGTCTCACCGATATGGGACTTTTCGATGTGAGAAAGATGGAATTTTTCAATAAGCAAAATCTCTAATGCGACTCGTTACGTAAAAATAGACAACTGGAATTCGATATGTTGTTGAATCTGTGATATTCCCGTAGCATTTTGTGAAACTCTCTTCCTTTTATCCGGATCAGTAGTAAGATAGATATGTATCAGTAGACGTTACTGTTATGCACGAATTCCATTGAATAGCATAGAATTTCATGCAATGCAACATCTCTTTGATTACTCGTAACCCATCATTGGCGGTGTGGAGCGATGCCGCCGGTTTTTACCACAAATCACAGGAGGGTACTATGGTAGTTGGACAAAGCGTCAAACGCGTAGACGCATTTGACAAGGT
>JAQVML010000084.1 GCA_028703645.1 Eubacteriales bacterium | reverse complement strand
CGGATCGAAGAGGCGGCGGCGCTTGCCGCAACCGAAGTCAGTCCCATCGACGACGTGCGCGCGGATCGCCAGTATCGACTGGATATCGTCTCGTACCTCGTGCGCGACGGACTCACGAAACTGCGCTGAGGAGGAAACCAATATGGATTATTGTGTCAAGTTTTGCGTCAACGACGAGCCGGTTGAGCTGACCGTTTCCGGCAGCGAAACGCTGCTGCACGTTCTGCGCGAAAAGCTGGGCTATACCGGAACCAAAGAAGGCTGCGGCGCGGGTGAATGCGGCGCCTGCACCATCATCATGGATGGTCAGGCCGTCAACGCCTGCCTCGTGCTCGCGCCCGAAGCCAACGGCAAAGTCATCACCACGGTAGAAGGCTTAGCCCATGGCGACGAGCTCAGTCCCTTGCAGGAATCGTTTATCGACCACGCGGCGCTGCAATGCGGCTTTTGCACACCCGGCATGCTGATGAGCGCCGAGGCGATGCTCCGCGAAAACCCGCATCCCACGCGCGAAGAGATCAACCGCAACATGTCCGGCAATCTCTGCCGCTGCACAGGATACAAAAAGATTGTAGAAGCCATTGAAGACGTAATTGCAAAGGGGGTTTACGAAAAATGAACGTCGCAGGACAAAACAGTGAACGCCTGGATGCAATTCAACCGGAGACAAAAGTTGTCGGACAATCGGTTGAGCGCTTAGACGCGATCAAGAAAGTAACCGGCACCGCCGTGTTTGCGGACGATATCCAGTTCTCGCGCCCGCTCTATGCGCAGGTGGTGCGCTCTCCCCATGCGCACGCAAACATTCTCTCCATCGATCTCACCGCCGCGCAATCTCTGCCCGGAGTCCGCAGCGTGATCACGGGCGAATGCTATAAAAAGCGCGCGGGGCTCTATCTGGAGGACAAAAACTTTATTGCGGTCGGCAAAGCGCGCTATCGCGGTGAGCCGGTTGCGGCGGTTGCGGCGGATTCGCCGGAGCTCGCGCGTCGTGCTTGCGAGCTCGTCAAGGTGGAATATGAAGTGCTGCCCGCCGTCACGGACTCGCTGGAGGGCATGAAGCCGGATGCGCCACTCATCCACCCCGACCTCGGCTCCTATAAGGTGCTGCCGATCTTCTATCCCCAACCCGGCACAAACATCTCGCATCACTACGTGCTCAGAAAAGGCGACGCGGACAAGGCGTTTGCCGAGGCGTATCGCGTATTTGACCATAATTTCTACATTCCGCATGTGCAGCATGTGCCGATTGAGCCGCATAGCTGCACCGCGCAGTACATGCCGGATGGAGACTTGACCATCTGGGCCGCGTGCCAGAGTCCCTTTGCTGTGCGTCGCGCGCTGGCGGAGACGTTTGATTTTCCGCTCAACAAGATTCGGGTCATCAGCAAAGCGGTCGGCGGCGGATTCGGCTGCAAGGCGGGCACGACGCTGGAAGGCATCGTCATTCCGCTCGCGATGCTCAACCCCGGTCGCCCGGTCAAGCTGACCTATACGCGTGAGGACGAGTTCCAGAACGCCTATGTACGTCAGGGTCTGCATATCAACATCAAGACCGCCGTCAACGAGAACGGCAAGATCATCGGTTCGAAGAACATGCTTGCCTGGGACGGCGGTGCGTATACCGAATACGGCGTCAACATCGTCAAGGCCGCGGGCTGGGGCTGCGTAGGTCCCTATGACATCGACAACATCGCGACCGACAGCTACTGCGTCTACACCAATCACCCCGTCGGCGGCCCGTATCGCGGATTTGGCATGTGCGAAATCCACTTTGCCATCGAGCAAAACATCGATATGATCGCGCACGAAATGGGCATCAATCCGTTCGAAATGCGTAAGCTCAACGGCATCCGCGAAGGCGGCAAGAGCGCGACGGGTCAAACCATCGACGTTGCCGGCTATCAGGAGTGCCTCGACCGCGCGGCCGACCTGATGGAACTGGACAAGCCCTGTGCGCCGAGCGGCAGCCCGACGAAGTTGAGGGGCAAGGGCATTGCGGGCGGCTGGAAAGCGCCCTCCATGCCGACGGACGTTGCAAGCAGCGTCATCATCCGCATGAACGAGGACGGCACGTTTATCCTGCTCGCCTCCTGCCACGACATCGGGCAGGGTTCAGACACCATCATGGCACAGATTGCGGCGGAGACGTTGACGGTCTCGGTGGACAAGATCAGCGTGCGTACGGGCGATACCGATCATACGCCGTATGAATGGCAGACGGTCGCTTCCCGCTCGACCTATTGCGCGGGCAACGCAACAAAGCTCGCGGCGGAAGACCTGCGCAACAAGATTCTCGATCTTGCGCAGATCAAGATGGGCACGTGGAAAAACGACCTCTATCTGGAAAACGGCTATGTCTGCCGCAGGTTCTATCCGGATCAAAAGGTACCGATTGCGACATTCGCGCTGGGCCTCACCCTGCCGGATCAGAGCGGAATCGGCGGCCCCATGATCGGCGTTGGCGCTTTCGTGGTGCCAAACAACATCGCGGCGGACAAGAAGACCGGCCTTTCGCCGAAACCCGTCGCGTTCTGGAGCATGGGCGTCAACGGCGCGGAGGTCGAGGTGGACACCGAGACCGGCAAGATCAAGGTGCTCAAGATGGTCTCCGTGTTCGACGCGGGCAAGGTCATCAACCCTGCGATGTATGAAGGCCAGGCGGAGGGCGCAATGGTGCAGGCCATGGGGACAGCGCTGTATGAAGAGCTGAAGCTCAAGGACGGTCGCGTGATGAACCCCAGCTTCGTGGATTATAAGATCCCGACGTTTGAGGACATGCCGGAGATGATCGTCGAGGCCGTTGAAAAAGCGGAACCGACCGGCCCCTACGGCGCGCGCGGCATCGGCGAGATCACGATGGTGCCGGGAGCTCCGGCCATCGCCAACGCGGTTGCCAACGCCATCGGCGTTCGCTTCCTGCGCATGCCGCTAACCCCCGACGTAGTGCTCAAGGCCCTGCGTGAGAAGAAAGCGGCAGAAGCTAAATAGTATGACAGAAAAGTAATACTAATCACCGCTTCATAAGCCGTTTGCACACGCAAACGGCTTTAAAATTACAATTTTACAATCCAAAACCCCGAAATTTTACAATTGTTTAACCGAAATAAGATGACAGTGAAATGCTTTTCCTTTATGATGTACAAGAAATAAGAAGAAAAGACGAGAAAAGAAAAAAAGGAGAAGCGATGAAATCTGCGTCCCACCATGCCATGGGGCATCTGTTGTACGAAGCACTCACCAGTCAGGGCATCCAGCTCGACCGCGAACTCTTCGTCATGGGCAACCTGCTGCCGGACTATTTGCCGGAGTTGATCTTAAACCCACACTTCACGCTGAAATGCCAGCGTGAGATCCATATTTTCACCGAAGCGCTCGCGGGGCAACCCGTCACGCGCGGCGAACAGCTTCCGCCGGAATACGCGCTGCGACTCGGCATCCTCTGCCACTATCTGACGGACTACTTCACCTTTGCGCATACGCCGGAATTCCGCCTCGGCCTCAAGCAACACGGGGTGTATGAGCAGCAGCTCAACGACTATTTCCGCGCGCACTACACGCAAAAGGAATCCACGCTGGAAGGCTTTGCCTTTGATGACGCGGAAAGCGCGCGCGACGTGGTCAAAGAAATCTACCGTCTCAAGCGAGACTATCGTGCAGAAGGCTGCACGCTCTCGCGCGATGTGCGATATGCGTTCTCCGCCTGTTTCGGCGCCATGACGCAGCTCATCGCCGTCTCCGAAGCGCGCGAAGAGCACGCCCGCGCACCAAAGCGCTTTGCCCCGCTCACCGCGGAACGATACGCGTTTCGCGACGCGATCTGCCGCAGGCACATTACCCCGCGCAGAGCCTGGTGCCCAAGCCCCGCCTGCGTGTAAAGCATCCCCCCGCCTTTTTTACCACCCTGCTCTCTCCTCCGGCGCGAAAGCGCCCATATAGAAAGCCGTCTTGCGAACACCGCAAGGCGGTTTATTCATTTGCGTTTTGATTTATTGCCTCTCTTTGGGGCGCAAGCATGTATAATATGCATATCACTGCATATTATTCAAACAAATCATGCCATAAATAGAAAAATATCAAATAATTCCTTAAATATATAAAAATAACGCTTGACTATTTATGCTTTATTTATTAATATATATGCAATTCACCAATTGGAGGCAATTACAATGTCGAACATCAAAAAGATCGTTTTAGCCTATTCCGGTGGGCTGGATACATCCGTTATCATTCCGTGGCTCAAGGAAAACTACCCCGGCTGCGAAGTCATCGCCGTTGCGGGAGACGTAGGTCAAGGCATGGGCGAGCTCGACGGCCTTGAGCAGAAGGCACTCAAGACGGGAGCAAGCAAGCTCTATGTCGAAGACCTCACCAACGAGTTTGTCGATGATTTCATCGTGCCCACCATGAAAGCAGGCGCCATCTACGAAGAGTATCTGCTCGGCACCTCTTTTGCGCGGCCCGTCATCGCCCAGCGCATCGCGGAGATCGCGCTCAAAGAGGGCGCGGACGCGATTGCCCACGGCTGCACCGGCAAGGGTAACGATCAGGTTCGTTTCGAGCTGACCATCAAGCACTTCGCGCCGGATATGAAAATCATCGCCCCTTGGCGCGAATGGGAGCTCAAGAGCCGCGAAGAAGAGATCGCCTACGCCGAAGCGCACGATATCCCGCTGAAGATCAACCGCGAGACAAACTATTCCAAAGATAAAAACCTCTGGCATCTTTCCCACGAGGGTCTCGACCTCGAAGACCCCGCCGGCGAACCGCTCTACAAGAAAGAAGGTTTCTTGGAGATGAGCGTTTGCCCCGAGCTCGCGCCGGACAAGCCCACCTATGTGACCATCGGGTTTGAAAAGGGCGTGCCCGTCTCCCTCGACGGCAAGAAGATGAGCGCCAAGAACATCATCCTCGCCCTCAACGAAGTCGGCGGCGCAAACGGAATCGGGCTGCTCGACATCGTGGAAAACCGTCTCGTCGGCATCAAATGCCGCGGCGTCTACGAAACCCCCGGCGGCACGATCCTCTACAAGGCGCACGAGGCGCTGGAGACCATCACGCTGGACAAGATGACCACGCATAAGAAGGCGGAGCTTGCCATCACTTACGCCGAGCTCGTCTATAACGGCCTGTGGTACTCGCCGCTGAGAGAAGCGCTCGCGGCCTTCGTCGACAAGACGCAGGAGTCCGTCACCGGCACCGTGAAGCTCAAGCTCTACAAGGGCAACATCATCAAGGCCGGCATCGAGAGCCCGTATAGCCTCTATTCGGAAGCCATCGCCACATTCGGCGAGAGCGATTATAATCAGAAGGACGCGGAAGGGTTCATCAACCTCTTCGGTCTGCCCACCAAGGTAAACGCCATGGTGCAAGCGAAAAACAAAAAGAAGTCGATCTTGTCCGACCTGTTTAAATAAAGCAGACGAAGCATAAAGAGAAATCGATCTTCGATACGCTCAAATAATCAAGCAGACAAAGAGCAAGCAATACCGAGCGCCCGCCTCCGGCGGGCGCTCGCGACCAAAAGCCCTTCCCGCGCGGGAACGGCACGACGAGCGAGGATGAAACACCATGGAAAAACTCTGGGCAGGCAGAACAACAGGCGGAAACGCGCAACTTGCGGATGCATTCAATCGCTCGATTGCGTTTGATTCGCGCATGGTCGAGGAGGACATCACGGGCAGCATGGCGCACGCGAGCATGCTCGGCGCTGTGGGTATCCTTCCGCAGGAGTGCGTGGATCATATTCTAGCAGGCCTGGAGGGTATCCTCAACGACCTCAAGTGCGGACTCATCCAGATTGACCCGCTCGCGGAGGACATTCATTCGTTTGTGGAGCTGGAGCTCACCCGCCGCATCGGCGACGACGGCAAAAAGCTGCACACCGCGAGAAGCAGAAACGATCAGGTCGCGCTCGACCTGCGGCTCACGCTCAAAAAAGAGATCGTCGAGATCATCTCCCTCACAAAATCGCTGATTTCGGCGATCACAACGGTTGCCGAAGCCAACGCGGAGACGGTCATGCCGGGATACACCCACCTGCAGCGCGCGCAACCCGTCACCTTCGGGCACTGGATTCTGGCTTACGCGTTCATGCTCTCGCGGGACATCAAGCGCCTCCAAAACGCGCAGGAAAACATGAACCTAAATCCCCTCGGCGCGTGCGCATTCGCGGGAACCACCTATCCGATTGACCGCGGCATGACAACAAGCTCGCTCGGCTTTGCGGGGGCGGTGGCCAACTCTGTGGACGCGGTGGCGGATCGCGACTTTTGCGTAGAGATCGCCTCGGCAATCAGCATGCTCATGACGCATCTTTCCCGTTTTTCGGAGGAGATCATCCTCTGGACAAGCTGGGAATTCCGGTTTGTCGAGCTTGCGGACGAGTTTTCCACCGGAAGCTCGATCATGCCGCAAAAGAAGAATTCGGACATGGCGGAGCTGGTGCGCGGAAAGACCGGGCGCGTCTACGGCGACCTGATCACGCTGCTCACC
>JAQVML010000083.1 GCA_028703645.1 Eubacteriales bacterium | reverse complement strand
CGCCAAGGCGTTTGCGTGCTCATCGACGAACGCGCGAGCTATCATCTGCACACCGAGAACGGCAAAAACATGGAGGAACTCTATCCCGAAGAGGTCTTCTGGGCGGGATTGCTGCCCGCGATGGGCGTTCCCATGTACATCGGCACCGCGCCGGAGGAGGCGCAGGGCGTCTGCGCGGTCTCCGGCCAATATTTTCGCAACCTCACGACGGCGCAGATCGAAACGCTGTTTGCGCAGAACTTTGTGCTGCTCAACGGCGATGCGATCGAAACGCTCGTCTCGCTCGGCTTGGGACATCTCGCGGGCGTTGAGCGCGCGGACTGGATGGCGCAAAACAGCGGTGCTTATACATTCGAGCAGGTCACCAACGGCAAGATTTACACTTCCGTCCCCCATGCGCGGGCCAGCAGCGTGATCTCCGGCGCGGACGCGTTGGATATCACATATCTATCGAATGCGACTAACTCGGAGTATTCCGCGCTCTACGACAGCTTTCGCAAGCGCCGCGCCTCCTGCGAAGTCGTGGTGGAAAACCGCGTGCTGCTCTACCCGTTCGGGAAATTCACTAGCCCGCAGGAGATTCCCCCGATGCTGCTGAGTGATGTGCGACAGGAGATTTTGCAGGATGTGCTTGCTACCAGCGGACGTTTGAACGTACCAATGGTCGAAGGCAGCCCGTATCTCGTTCCATATGTGTTTGCGGACGACGAGGCGATCTCACTCTACCTCGTCAACGGCGCGCTGGACGCGGCAGACGGCGTTTCCCTGCGCTTGCCCGAGCAGAGCGGAGCGTATACGCTGAGCGTGCTGCCAAGCCGCGGCGAGCCTTGCGCCCTTATCGTGAATGGACAAAACGGCAGATGCGTTCTTCCGCTTTGTATCGAGTCGATGGAAAGCGCACTGCTGACCATGCGCAAACAGAATCCATAGTCTTTATTATTAAAGGAGTTTATATGCAAGCAAAGATCATCGATCGCAAATGGGTTGTGGAGTGGTTTGACGAGCGGCAGTGTTATCATATGCCGAGCCTCACCATGGCGGACAACGGAAATCTGCTGACCGTCTGGAACGGCGGCTTCCTCCAATGGAACGGCGACCCGATGGGACGCGACGCGAAGGACTGGGTTTCCGTTCTGGAACCCGGCGCCGCGAACTGGTCGAATCCCGACGCGGTCGGCTGCGACATTCGCTATTGCTGCCACGACCCGATCTGGATCAAGAACCGCAAGGGCGAAATCACACTGCTGTTTGCAAAGTTCCTCGACACCGAAGTGAACTTCGCCACCTGGTGCAACGGCAGGGACGAACTCTGGATGCGCAAAACGCAGGACGGTGGGCGCACCTGGCTGCCCGCGCATCCGGCGAACATCACGAGTGGACACGCGAGCAACGACAGTGTGTTGCTGCCGGATGGCACGATCGTGTTCGCCTGCACGAGCAGCGAGCTAGCCGATAAATACTTTGGCGCGATTCGCATCTACATCAGTCATGACGACGGCGAAACGTTTGAGCAAGGACCGATCCTCTCCGCTGACGACGGCAACCTGATTCGTGAACCCGCGCTATGCCTGCGTCCGAACGGCGTCATCCGACTGTTTTCGCGCACCTGCCCCGGCAACGTCGGCTGGGGCAGCGCGGGCAACCACAGCCTGCCCAGCTACACCTGCGAAAGCCGCGACGGCGGCAAAACGTGGACAAAGCCCGTGCCCAGCGGCATTCTCAACAACGAGTCCAAGATCGACGTGATCAGTTGGGACGACGAGACAATCCTCATGGCCTACAACGACACGCCGGAGACGGACTGGCACGAGCGCAGCCCGCTGACGCTCGCCATGACGCGCAACGAGGGCAAAACCTGGCAGAACCTGCTCACGCTTGCGCCCGCGCCCGGTAACAAGTGCCAGCCCGCGATGTGCAAGGATCAGGACGGCAGGCTCAACGTGGTCTACATGCACCGCCACACCGCGATTGAACACCTCGTGGTCGAGATTTCAAAATAAGCACGCTATCATAACAAAATCCCGAAGAGCAAAACTCTTCGGGGTTTTGTGTTTCTTGCGTTTTAGAGTGTCGCCACCGCGACCTTGGCGATAAACTTGCGTACCTTCGCCGGTTGATCCCACAATTGCGCCGCGAGGTGGCCATCCTGCGGGAAGAAGATCAGGAAATGTCCCGCAGAGAAGCGATGCTGCGCCGCGTCCGCATCGATCTCAGCCAACGCGCACTCTTTTTCCGCGTCGTACGGCATGGCGATCTTTGTTACCTCCGCAATGGGTTTGTAGAAGAATCGTTCCTCGCCTTCGACCACATACATCACGTCGATATATTTATGATGCGCTTCCAGCTGGCCTTGCGGCTTTGCTTCGCTCGTGTAGTTCACGCCGTTGATGAAGATGCGCTCTCCGTCCAGCACCGTCTTTGCGGGCAAGGCGAGACCCTCGTCCTCATACGTCGCAAACCAGCGGAGTACGGTTTCAATCCCTTTACCGAGCGCGTAATATTGCGCCGCGTGGTCGATTCGGTCGATGACCATGATTGGTATCTCCTTCAAACATCCATGTTAACGGATCGATTTTGCAAACTCGTTCGGCGAAACGCCAAACTTGGTTTTAAACTGCCGCGAAAACTGCTGCACACTGGAATAGTTCAGATGCGCCGCAATTTGGGAAACGTTCATCTCACCCGCGCGAATGAGGAGTTTGCTCTCCTCGAGCTTGACCCTGCGGATGTAGTCCGCTGGCGTGATGGAGAGTCGCTGCTGAAACAGCGCGGTGAGCCTGGAGGCGCTGACGTTGCAACGCTTTGCCAGATAGGGTACGGAGAGCTTCTCCGTGATGTGCGCGGAAACGAAGCTGAGCGCAGCGTTGACAATCGTATTCTCGCTGTGTAGCGAGGCGGGCGTCTTGAGCTTGGCTTCCTGCTTTTCGCCGCTTTGCAACACGGAGAGTAGCAGCATTTGCAGGCTGCAAAGAATGAGTTCTCCGCTGTATTTCGCGTTTTTCTCTCGTTCATCCAGCATACGCCTGAGCAGCGCCGCCGACTCCGCGCCAAGCGGTATCCTGCGGTTAAAAAGATGCTCCGGCACGTCGCCGGTCAGGTCAAACGAAACCGTAATAAAGCTTGGCTCCACGTCCAGATCGGCATACTGCATATGCCAAATCCCCGGCGCATAGAGCATCATTTCGCCTTGCGAAAGCAGGGTGTCCGCGCCGTCGACCACGTTATGCAGCTCGCCTTTGTCCACATAGACCAGTTCAATGAGGTCGTGCGACTCACCCTTGAAGAGAAACCCGCGCTCCTTTTCCTGATAAAACAGCGTATAGATCGCGCGCACTTCGAGCCGGTTTCTGATGTAGAGCGGAAGCGTGTTCGCCTCCAGCGGATATCGCTTCACCCAAGCGCCGTCTGGATGGATCGCGCGATGGATTGAACAAGTTTCGCGCGGAACGACGGCAAAAAGAATGCCCGCGTGCAGACGCACCGGTTGATCGAGATAAAAATACTCCAGCGCTTCCCCTTCGCGAGAGACCGCGAGCGCCGCCGTACCCGATTCGATCTCCAGATAGGTCGGCATGCCGTCCACGCGATAGACCCAAACCTCGTCCTGCGAAAAGGACACGCGCTCCCGCGTCCACTCCGGCGCATCCGGAAACGCGCCCGTCGCGTCCGAATCCGGCAAAATTTCACCGAACGGTGCGAAGGTAAATTTATTCAGGTTTTGTATCATTTTGCCGCCTCCCGCCTGCCGAAAAACGCAATGTTGGTGACGGTTCTATTATACCCCAAGCGACGCTTCGCCGCTATCTCCGCGCAAGCAGGATTCAGCCGCGCGCAACGGACGAAACGATCTCGGTAAGCTTCGGCAAATGCCGCTTGATATCGGCCGCCAGCGTAAACTGCGTACGGCAGCGAAGCAGGTTGTGATCCGGTCGGTGAATCTTGAAATACGTGTCGCCTTCTAAATAGTCGGTCAAAAAGCGAACGCCGCACTCTTGCGTCATCGTCAGCGCGCCCAACGGCAGCGTCTCAATCTCCAACGGCGTCAAGTTTTTGCAGGCGGCGAGAAACCCGCGCGTATAGGTTTCAAACAAGTCTACATCCAAGCGCATACGGCTTAGGTCTTCCTCGTCCTCCGCCGCGGTTGCCGCGCCAAAGCGAATGGAATCGCCAAAGTCATAGGCCGCGAGCCCCGGCATCACGGTATCCAGATCGATCACGCAGAGCGCTTTTCCCGTGACTTCGTCCATCAAAACGTTGTTGATCTTCGTATCGTTATGGGTCACCCGCGTGGGCAATTCTCCGCTTTCGCGCAGGGTGTGTAGCTTACTTACTTCCTGCGCCAGCGATCGCGCAAAGGCGATCTCTTCCGAAACGTCCTTCACGCGGTGCATGCGATCTTCCGCAATCGCGCGGTTGAGCTTTTGATAGCGATCTGGCGTGTTGTGAAAATTTGGAATCGTTTCCGAAAGCGTATCCGCGGAAAACGCCGCCATCATTCGCTGGAAATTGCCAAAAGCGTATGCGCACTCATAAAAATCCTGCGCGCGCTCAATCTTTTGCAGGCAAACGCTGCCCGTCACAAAATCGTAGATACGCCAGCAACCGCCTTTGTCATCCACCACGTAGGGAGCACCGTCGTTTGCGCGCACGAGGTGCATTGCCTCGCGCGGGTCCTTGACGCGCTCGCTTAAAAACTCCGTCACGGCTGCGATGTTTTGCATCAGTCCCGCGACGTTGGGAAACACGTGTGTGTTGATTCGCTGAAGGATATAGAGGGTACCGTTGTCTGTTTCGACGCGATAGGTGTCGTTGATATGCCCGCTGCCATATGGCTCGCAGGAGACGACTCTGCCCGTGATCGGGAATCGTTTTAAAATTTCGTTCATCGCTCTTTCTCACATCCTGTTATTCTTCCACAGCGTAACTAGCGCTATTTTCATGCTAAACGCGGCGACCACCCGGCGCAAGATGCATCGTGAAAGGCAATTCGCCGTGATAAGAACGCAACCGGAAATGATAATTTTCGAGGCATTCCAATTGAGAAAAATGACTTCTCGAAGTAAAGTGGAAAACACCTTCTATCGAATATACGCTGCCGTTAGATCAATTTTATATATACAGCACAAATAAATAGTTCAAAACGTTGACACGTGAAATCGACTGATGCTAAAATTTTAGAAATGGGCTCGAGGCATTGAATCATGAGTAAGAACAGTTCAAAAGAAGCATTGACTACGACGGCGTTGTTCGCGTTGCTCGAAAAGTCTCAATCGCTGGAGACTTTTTTTATCGACCATGGAGACGAGTTGCCGTCGATCAGCTTGCCGGATTATCTGAACTTTTTACTGGAACGCCATCAAATGACCAAGCAGGCCGTCATCCGCGCCGCAAACTTAGAGCGTTCCAACGGCTATCAAATCTTCAACGGCTATCGAACCCCGCGCCGAAATGCGCTTTTGCGCATCGCGCTGGGTATGTATTTAACGCTGGATGAAACGCAGTATTTACTCAAGCTTGCCCTGCGCGGCGAGCTCTATCCGCGAAACCGCAGGGACGCCGCGGTGATCTACTGCATTCAGCATCGATTCAACCTGATCGATACCGAGCTCATGCTGGAGCAACTCGGCGAAGAGATGCTGGAATAGAGGGCGAGCGTATGACAGATCACGTGTTATCGTTTCTCTCCGCCTATCAAGGCACGCTCACGCAGGCGTTCACCTTGCCGGGTGAGCTGGCAAGCGAATATGAGCTTTACGACTGTCTGCGGGAAACGCCGGAGAAATCGACCTATCTACTGCAAAAAAAATCCGATGCGACGTTTGCGATTTTAAAAGTCGCGTCCGCCGGCAAGCGCGAACATCTTCAGTTGGAATACGACATCCTCAGCAGCATTCACGCCCCGCTCCTTCCGCGGGCGATCTCCTGTTTTTCGGATTCACAAAACACCTATTTCTTGCGAGAATACATTGCGGGTACGCCCGTTTCGGACTTTGTCGAGCGGCAAGGCCCGTTTTGCGAAGCGGACGCGGTGCAGCTCTGTCTCGGTCTTTGCCAAGCGCTTCAGGTGCTGCATGCGCAGACGCCGCCCGTGATCCATCGCGATATCAAGCCGCAAAACGTGATCTTTACTAAGGAACGCAATCTGGCACTGATCGACTTTGACGCGGCACGGCGCTATCAGCCCACGCAGAAGAAGGACACCGTCTATCTGGGTACGCAGGCGACCGCGGCGCCGGAGCAATTTGGCTATCAGCAGACCGATCAGCGCTCGGATCTCTACTCCACCGGCATTCTGTTGCTGTTTCTCTGCACCGGTTCCTATGAATTGGAGTCGCTCGAAAAGATATCCTCTCGAACGCTTAAAACCATCATTTTAACCTGCACGCGCTTTGACCCGAATCGCAGGTATGCTTCGGTGCGGCAGCTGCGCGCGCAATTGTTGCGATTCAACCGCGAGATTACCCGATCCCCCGTCTACTTTCTCAAAGGCGCGATGCTG
>JAQVML010000082.1 GCA_028703645.1 Eubacteriales bacterium | reverse complement strand
TCCGCCTGTACGGAAGGTTCTGTCCCGGCTCCGGATGCCACGCCTGTGCAAATCCAGACCGTTGCGGCTTCGCCAACCCCGGCGCCAACTCCCGCGCGCATCATCGCGGTCTTTGGCGCGGAGGATGCGGAGGCGTTTCTTGCGGGTGTGCGTTCCGCTGCCGAAGCGGATGGAAGCGGCGTTGAAATACGCCCCGTCAACGGTGGAATCAGCGCGCTGTCCGATGATTCCGCGCTGGATGTCTCCGCCGCAATCGTGTTTCTCTCCGGCGAGCAGGCTGCTCTGCCAAAGACTGCGCTGCCGATCTATGTTTTCGCCGCGGACGGGCAAACGGTCTCCGCCGATAACCCGCATCTAACCTACAACGCCGCCGCCGCGCCAAAACTCGCGCTGGACAGCGCGCTGAGCTACCCGCCGCATCTGGCGCCCGTTCGCATGATCGGGTTGTTTTCGAGTCCAAATAGCCCGGCTTATCTGCTCTGGAGCGACGGCAAGGCGAACGGAACGATATTTGCCAAGCAGGAGTTCTTTGGGGACACGGCGGAAGTTTCACTGGCGGACTGGCTAAACGAGACGCTGCCGCCTTATTACCCCGGCATGTTGGACGCAATCTATGCCGAATCCGGCGCACTCGCCGTCTCCGCCGCGGAATCGCTCGCGAGTCTCGGGCGGGACGATATCGAGGTGTTCTCTGCCAGTTCGGACGCGGACGCGGCTACCAAGATTTCGCCCATTCTCGTGTGTGCCGTCGGCGAAAATCTCGCGGACGCGGGTACGCGCTGTTATGGCGAAGCGCTCAAGCTTCTCTCCGGCAATGCGGCGCAAAGCGGCGAGCTTTCGCCCGAAGCATTCTTGTATTCTAAAAATCCATAACAACGCTCCGCTCAATTCACTCGCACGGATACTAAGAGGCTGCCAGTTTTGGCAGCCTCTTGTTTGTTGAGCCGTATTCTGATTCACGTTGGCATCAGTCGATGATAACGCCCCAGTCCTTCACGATTTTGCCGGGCCTCACATAACCCGTCTCGTTTTGGTAAACGATCTTGCTCCAGCCGTCCTCGGTCGTCTCCAGCAGCTTGACCGAAACGCGCGCGGGTGCCTTAACGATCTTCTCCGCTCCGGTGTTTGGCTCGGTAAAGAGCCACTCCGTCGATTTCAGCACATCGGCATCCTGCTTGGTATCCAATACCCCCTGTTGAAACGAAATATATCCGCGCAGCACATATCCTTCTTTTTTCCCGAAGCGTACTTTCACCCAAACCTCGCTGTCGAGCAGCACCTCCAGCTCGTCGCCAACATTCAGCCGCGCAACGCTGTCAAACGTGTTCCCGCAGCCTTTGCGCAGGCGCGCGCCTTCTACCGTGACCCAGACGTGCGGGTTTGGCAGCTCTTCCGTTTCGTCGGCAATAGTCTTTTGAAACGCGTTGTACTCGGAAAACGAAATTTTGCTCTTTAGAGCGCGCTTTAGTTCTTTGTTGCTGGGTTCGTTTGCGCTGACCTCGATGGTTGTCCCCGGGCAGGCGTAGTAATAGAGCCACCTTGCGTCTTCCACATACAACCGCACGCACCCGTGGGACACTTTGTTTCCCATTTCGCCGTAGGGGCCACGCTCCATTGTGTCGATTGAGCGCTTGCTAAACAGCAGCGAGTGGAAATAGATGCTGCCCACGATCTGCACCCAATAGCGCGCATAAGAGGCGCTGAAATTCGCAAATTTGCCAAATCGCTCGCGTCCGCCGATTTTCCAGATGCCGCGCGGGGTTGGCGTTGCCTCGTCCTCCGGGTCTGCATCGTCAACATCCGTTCGCCCGCTGGCGCAAAGAAAGCGACGCACTACCTTCGTATATTCGCCGTTGTCGTCTTTTTCAAAAACGGTTACGATCTGGTTGCGCAAATCAAGCAGGATATAGTATTTATCAGGATCGTCATTCTTGAGTTCATCCATCGCTTTGGCGCGTCCGGGTAAAATCAGCATAGAAAACAACAGTATCGCCGCGCATAGAAAACCGAAGGCTCTTCGCATATATCCCCCTCTCCTGTGTCTATACAGATGCGCGGGAGAGGCATTGTTTGCCAATCCCGCGCAGTTTGTTTGATTGTTATTCACGCTTCCCGCATGCATTAAAACACGTGATAAGCGCAGATGAAGTGCCGCGTCCAATATCCGCCGGAGCTCAACACGGAGGAAGACTGGCGAACCTGACCCTCGGAAGAGCTGGCGTCAATCATCTTGCCGCCGCCAAGATAGATTCCAACGTGGCCCGATGAAGCCGTATCACCGGAGAACACGAGGATATCGCCGCGTTGAATCGAGCCCATATCCGTAAAGCGCGAGAATCGGGAAGTCGAGCGCCACATGTAGGAAGTCATGTAGCTCGTGCTCACGCCCGCGTTTTTGAGGCACCAGTAGACAAAGCCGGAGCAGTCAAACGTGTTGGACCCTTTTGCGCCGCGTACATACTTGCTACCGATCTTGCTCTCAGCCAGTGCCACGAGCTTTTCGATGCCTGTCTTATCGGATACATTGCTCGAAGACCCGCTGGACGAACTGCCGCCGGAACTTCCGGAGGAGCTGCTTCCGCTGCTCTTTGTCTCCTTCTTTTTCGATGGCGCGCTGGCGGCCTTTTTCGCGCTGGACGAGTTCATCATGGTGAGCGTTACGCCGCCAACCTTGCCATCCGCCGTCAAGCCCGCGCGCTTCTGGAACGCCTTTACCGCATCTTCGGTGATCTCGCCAAAGTAGCCGGTCGTATTCGCGCTGGATAGATAATTCAGCTTTGCCAGACGTGTTTGCATGTTCTTCACGTCCGTACCATAATCACCCAGCTGCAAGACCATCTCCTGCGCTTTGCCGGAGAGGATCATGTCTCGCGTGACCGGGCCGAGTGCGCCGTCTCGCGTTAACCCGTTTGCCTGCTGAAACGCTCGGATCGCGGAGACCGTCGCTCTGCCCATGACGCCATCCGGCTTAAAGGTGATATACCCAAGCTTTTTCAGTGCCGTCTGGCAGTCCAAGATGACCCGGTTTTCGTCGCCGAGACGATAGGCATTGCTGACCACGTCTTCACCGTAGAGCATCTCCAATGTTTTGGAGCCAACTTTGCCATCTGCGGTCAGATGGTTTTTCTTTTGAAATTCCTTCGCGGCGATTTCCGTCTTTTCGCCGAATGTGCCTTTGATATTTGCCTTGTTATCCAAATAACCCAGCTCATAGAGACGCTGCTGAACGCCCTCGACGTCCGGGCCGGTGTCTCCCATCTGCATGACGTAAATCTTAGCGTCCTCGCTCAAGAGCGCCGCATAGGTGGAAGCGCCGCAGATTCCGTCGTCGCCAAGGCCGTTGTGCCGCTGAAAACTCTTGAGTGCGCTCTGCGTCAGCGGACCAAAGTGCTGCGTCGGTTCGTCGGAGTCCATATAGCCGAGGTCCATGAGTCGGGACTGTATCGTTGCGATAATCTCTCCGTTGTCTCCCGCTTTCACGTCCTGGGTAAAGGCAACTAAGTCCTTAACATCCGTCTCGGTGGGTTCGATCGGCTGATCTATCGCCCCGTCCTGCGTCGTGTCTCCGGTCTGTGCGCCGTCCGCAGTTGTTTCGCCGGATTGTGTTCCGTCGAGCGTTGCGTTCTCCAGCGCCGTTTGCTCGGTTTGCAGCGCGGTAAACGCGGCAATCGGTTCGTCGTCCTCTGCCTTTGTTGCCTTTCCGGGCAGCGCGAAAGCAAGCACGACAACGGTAATAAGCAATACGCCAAACGCGCCGCTGCCGATCAAGAGCGTGCGCTGCGGCAGCTTAATGAGAAATTGGTAGAGTTTGCGAATTCCTAGATAGATTCCGCGCGCAACAATGCGCAGCGCGGAAAGAAGCGCTTTTTGCGTTTTTTGAAGGATGTTTTTCGCCGTCAAGGGCTGTTTTTTTTGCGAATGCCCGCGGTCTTTTGCGGGATTCGCCGAGAACAGCGGCTTCTTTTGCGAAAAGCCCAAATCGTTGCCCGCAAATGCCAGCGTCGCGTCCGTCTGATCCAGCGGGCGTTCTTCCACCTCGATCAACTTTGCGCCAAAGGCTTGCAGCTCTTTTCCGAGCTTTTTAAGGAATCGTTTAATCTTAAACTTCTTCTTCTTTTTCTTTGGTTGCGCATAGCGCATTTCGTAGCGATCGCTGCTTTGCTTCTTTTGCGTATATTCCGCGCTTCTGCTTCCATCCGGATTGTGTGTCTTTCGCGGATAGACTTCCGATGCATAAACGCTTTTTTCAGATCGCATCTGTTGATCGCGCTTTTTCGCTTTGTGCTCCTCGTGATCGGAATGCGAATGTTTATGTGAAGATGAGTGCGCATCCATATAAGCCGCGCTGCTCTTCTTGTGTGGAGCAGTACCGCTGTGGTTTGATTTTGATCGTTTCTCAGGGCTTCCCTGCGAATGCTTTCGGTCTAAATAGGGATCAGTAGGCACGCTTTAGACTCCTTTCGGCTTTCGGCTTGTCGTTTACCGAAGCCTATCCATCCAAATCATGTGTCTTGCTGAAAATAGCAATCCAACACTGTTGCGCCAGAGCGGGCATATCCCCACCCTATCGCGATTCTGATTCTGAAACATGCTGAGTATAGCAAGCAATCGTGTCATTGCGTTGAACTATTTTTAAAGAATCGATTAATCCGGCTTGTTATTTCTGATCATTGGTTATCGTCATTATTGAAAAAAACCAATCGTCCGGCTTGCTGTCAGTCATCAGGTCGCATGTTCTATGCGTCCATCAAACGAATCCGTCACTCAGCTATCGTAATATTCACCACGGCGATAATCGTAGATCGCTGCGTTGTATTTCTTGAGGTCGTCCAGCACGCGTCCCGTGCCGAGCGCCACGCAGGAGATCGGGTCTTCCGCAATGCGGCAAGGTACGCTGGTTCGCTCCGTCACATATCGGTCAAACCCGGCCAGCAGCGCGCCGCCGCCGGTGACCACAATGCCCGCGCGCGCAATATCACTCGCCAGCTCCGGCGGTGTACGCTCCAACAGACCACGAACACGCTCCATAATCGCGGCGAGCGGCTCGCTCAGCGCATCCACCATCTCATTGGTGCCGATCGGAATCACTTCCGGCAGTCCGGTGACCACGCTTCTGCCGCGCACCTCAATGATGCGCTGTTCCTTTTCAATATGCGCGCGTCCGTAGGCAATCTTGATATCCTCGGCGTTGCGCTCGCCAATGTAGAGGCTGTGCTTGCGCTTCATGTATCGGCGCAGCGCGTCGTCAAACTTATCTCCCGCCATCTTGATAGAATCGGAGATGACCGTGGCTCCGTGTGAAATCACCGCGATATCCGTCGTTCCGCCACCGATATCGAGCACCATATGCCCCGTCGGTTCGTTGATGTCCAGCCCCGCGCCGATGGCAGCGGCAATCGGTTCCTCAATTAAATAGGAATATCGCGCGCCCGCCTCGTCCGAGGCCTCGATGACGCAGCGCTTCTCCGCCTCCGTCACGCCGGAAGGAATGCAAACAACGGCGCGCGGGCGATAGAGCAGCCGCGTGCCAACCACTTTTTGAAAGAAATAGCGCAGCATACGCGCCGTCACGTCAAAGTTGGAGATCACTCCATCCCTCAGCGGACGAATGACGACCGTGTCCGCGGGCTCGCGCCCCATCATCTTGCGCGCCTCTTCGCCAATCGCGACAATACGGCCTGTCACGCGCTCCACCGCGACGACGGATGGTTCCTTAAGTACAATCCCCTTCCCTTTGACAAAAACCAGAGTCGAGGATGTACCAAGGTCAATTCCAATGTCGGATGTATCAAACAAACCCATTTATCTAACCTGCTTTCGCGTGATCCAATCAGACGCACCGATGCTATGATATCAATTGATTTTATCATGCGTCTGCGGCGCGGGCAATCAAACAAAGTGTGAACGGAGTATGAAAAGGCAACCGAGAAAGGGCTTCACCGCCTTCGGCGGTGAAGCCCAAACCAACTCACGCAACTTCTTTGGCGGATGTTATGCCTCTTTTGCCAGCGGGCGATCGAGTACCGCCCGCCGCATCACCTCGCCGATGGGCGCGGAGATATTCAGCGTCGCGCTGCCGTTTCGGCTATTCTTGCCGAGGTTGATGACGACCAGATTTCGCCCGCGGAAATAGTCCACCAGACCAGCCGCGGGATAGACCGCGAGCGAAGTGCCCCCAATGATGAGCGTATCCGCCTCGCCCATCATGGACACCGAGGTTTGCAGCACTTTCTCGTTGAGCGGTTCTTCGTACAGCACCACATCCGGCTTGATCACTCCGCCGCAACCACAGGTTGGAACCCCGACTTTGCGGATGATATCCGCCATGGTAAACACCCTGCCGCATTTCATGCAGTGGTTGCTGTATGCGCTGCCATGCAGTTCCAGCACCGCGCGGCTCCCCGCCTATTGGTGGAGGCCGTCGATATTCTGCGTGATCACCGCCGTCAATACGCCTTCCCGTTCCAGCTTGACCAGCGCGCGGTGGCAATCGTTCGGCTGCGCATTGGGATGG
>JAQVML010000081.1 GCA_028703645.1 Eubacteriales bacterium | reverse complement strand
GCCCCGCGACCAACTGCGGAAAGAACGAGATATACAGCGAGATCTTGACGAATTGGTCGCAGGCTTTCAGCTTGCCGCGATAAACATCGATCAGGTAGCTGAGCGCCTGAAACGTGTAAAACGAAATGCCCACCGGAAGAATGATATTCAGCGCGCCAAGGCTTGCGATGCCAAATAGGTTGGCAAACGAGTCTACAAAGAAGTTGAAATACTTAAAAAAGCCGAGGATCGCGAGCGAAATCGAAACCCCAAGCACCATCCAGCGCTTCGCTTTTTGCCGCGTGTCCGCGCGCGCAATCTGCTTGGCGAGCAGATAGCTGATGTAGGTTTGCAAGATCAGCAGCAGCAGAAATCTCGCGTCCCAATAAGCATAGAAAACATAGCTCGCGATCAGGAGAACGACGTGCTTTGTTTCGCGCGTCTTCGCGAGTCTGCTGAGCACATAGGTCGCCAGAAAGAGAAGGAAAAACGCCAACGACACAAACGACATTTAGTTTTTCTCCTCTTCCTGAATGTTTCGCCACGCTTTGTAGAACTCTTCCGCAACGATCTTGTGCCCCAGCTTATTGAGGTGCCCGCCTCGCATCGTCGTGTTAGAAAAGCCATACGGCAAGGAGAAATCCGCCTGATATGCCGCTAAAAACGCGTCTCCGGCATCGACGAAGACAATCCCGTTTTGCTCACAGGCCGCGCGATACGCATCATAATAGCGCATGTCGCGATTGATTTGAATCGTACCGTCGGGCAGGATGGAAACGCCCGCGTGATAGAGCAGTATGATGGGTTTGTCATATTCCGATCGGAGCAAGGCAAACGCCTGATTCAGCGCGCTCGAAAACGCGGCGGCTTCTTTCGCGGCGGCGTTTTCCGCCTCCGCCGCCTGCGCGGAATTCGGATCGGGTGCGGGCGCCTCTTGCGCCTTGAAAAAGTTCCTGATGCCAAACGCGTCCTTCATGCTGAAGTTCATCGAGTCAAACTGCTGCCGCAGCAGCGAGATCAGCGGAATCGCACGCAGCAGATCGTTTCGAACGCGCCGCGCGGGATTGAGCGATTGCGCCAACGCTTGCCCGGTGCAGGCGGGATCGAATTGAGTCTGCTTCATCGCGCTTAGGAAATCTTCGCTCGAAAAGCTTAAATCGGAGATTTCAATCATCACCGCGGACGAATTTGGGAACTCGTCCAGCGCGGCTTGAAATCCTTCCATGATCAGCGGCAGCGTGTAGCCCGCGGTGCCGAGGTTGTATACCGTTCTGGTTGTCGGATCGATTAAGTGATTGAGCTCCGCCGTCATGCTGTCTTTTTGCATAACTTGAAGGCCTTCCGCGTGAGAAGACCCCATCAGCAGGATGTAGTTGTCCTTGCGTGGCAGCGTGTCGTCGTTGAGATATCCGTTTTGATCGACACGATTGATGCCGTAGCCTTCCGATCCACGCACCATCCAGCTATTCGGCGTGCGTATGCTGTAAGAATACGCGTTTTCGCGATCGATGGAGCCCGCCCCGCTCCGATAAAAAAAAGAGATGCCGTTCGCAACCAAAACCGCGACAAATGCAGCCATGCACCACGAAAACAGCGTTTTGATCGGTTTCTTCAAATCTGGTTGCCTCCTGTTGCATGACTCAAGTGTTTGCTCATGACAGCTCCTTTTCAAAAATACCAATTCCGTTTCGCGTTGATTGTGTAACCAAGTTTAATCCAGCGTAACGCGATTTCTGCCCGCGTGTTTGCTGGTATAGAGCGCTTGATCCGCGCGCTGTATCATCGTAACCGCGTCGTCCTCCGGCTGCGCCAACGTCGCGCCGATAGAAATCGTAATGCGAAGATACTCTTCCCCGCGTTTCAGACCGGACTGCTCCACAAGGCGGCAAATCTTCTGAGCAATCATTCTCAGTTCCACAAGGGTCACCCCGCGCAGAATCGCGACGAACTCCTCGCCGCCCCATCGACCGACAAAGTCATTTCTACGCATCGCGTTTTTTAAGGTTCCCGCAACCATCTTGAGCATTTCATCGCCGGTGCTATGGCCGTATTGGTCGTTGATGCGCTTAAAGAAGTCCAGATCCAGTATCATCACGCCAAACGGAATGCCAAGCAATTGAAAATCCCGTATCTGATGATCCAAATACGTATCGATATATCGCCGGTTCGGCAGCTGCGTGAGCTGATCAAACAGTGTCAGACGCTCGAGCTCTTGATTGTCCAAATGATATAGCTCGGTGGTATCCGCGTTTGAAAAAACCTCTGCGGCGCCAACAATTTCGCCTTTCACGAGCAACGGGCGAATGCGAACCCGCACCCGTATGCGATATCCGTTCTTATGATAGAGATACACCTGCGCGCTGCGCGGCTCTCCGTCCAGCAGCGTTTGATGCAGCGGACAACCGCCGAGGCACAATTGTCTTCCCTGATCATCCACATGGTTGAGCAAATTATCATAGCAATAACGACCCAGCATTTCCTCTGAAGTGAAGCCGGTAATCTGTGTCGCGCCCTGATTCCAGAACGTGATGCCTCTGTCTTTATCAACAAAGTACACGCCCTCAAACAAATCGTCGAAAACTTCTCGGTATTGATTGAGTTTTTGATTCATCGCCTTCGCTTCCCCGCTAATTTTTTGCTGTTTCGCTTGTTTATCACAAACCTCTATATCATCTTTTATACCGCATTTTCTACAATTCTGCAATGTTTATTAATACTGTGATCTTTATCAAATCGCTAACACGATCAAATCGCGATTCATCTACAAATGAAAGTATTATAACACAGATTGCTTACAAACCCATTCTGAAATATTGCGCGTTTCTTTCTTTCCCTCCCAAAAGCAAAACCGGGCATTGACTGCCCGGAATTGCTTGTTACGTGTTGGATTTTATTGGGGATAGATTTTATGGACGTAAGCTTGTAAGCTTAGGATCCCGAGGTTGCCGAGATCGTTGGCGTCGGCGTTGTAGGCGACGGACTCGCGGGACTCGGAGTGACCGGCGTCGGGCTCGCGGATGCCGGAGTAGTCGGCGTCGGGCTCACGGGCGTCACGGTCGGATTTGCGGTCGGAACGACGGTCGGCGTAACGCTTGCCGTCGGGGTGGGCGTCGGAGTTACGGTAGACGTAATTGTGATATATCTCGCATACACGTATCCCGATTTTCCCGTTGCGGTGACAGTCACCTGATACCAGTCGCCGGATTTTCCGGTTACGGTAACCGCGGTGTCCTTCGCGAGTTTACCCATGCTGGAATACGAGGTGGAAGGACCGTTGCGGAAATTGACTCCGCTTGCGTTGAGCTTACCAATCTGCGTACCAGCGGGGATCGTCGTCGATACCGGTGTCGGCGTAGCGCCTGCCGGCGAGGTTACGGTAGACGTAATTGTGATAAATCTCGCATACACGTATCCCGATTTTCCCGTTGCGGAGACCGTCACCTGATACCAGTCGCCGGATTTTCCGGTTACGGTAACCGCGGTGTCCTTCGCGAGTTTGCCCATGCTGTAATACGAGGTGGAAGGACCGTTGCGGAAATTGACTCCGCTTGCGTTGAGCTTACCAATCTGCGTGCCGGCGGGGATTGCCGTCGGTACCGGCGTCGGAGTCGTGGGCCCAGGCGTTGCCGTCGGGGACGTGCTGGTCACCTTGACGAATCTCGCGTAGACATATCCGGTCTCGTTGGTGGCGATTGCCGTCACTTTATACCAGTCTCCGTTTTTTTCGAGTATGGTCAGATCATCCATCTTCTGCAGCTTGTCCAGCTTGGTATAATTCGTCCCCGGGCCGGAGCGCAGGTTGACGCTGTTTGCGGTGATCTCGCCCGCCGTTGCCGTTGTGCTGCCGCTGACAGCGCCCTCAACCTTGGACACGATGCTCACATAGTTCGGCGAAATATAGCCCTCTTTGCCGGTTGCGTGAACCTTCACTTTATACCAACCGGTCTTTGCATCGGCGGAATAAATCGTCAGTCCCGCCTTGGATGCAACAATTGCGAGGCTTTCGCTCCTGCTGGTCGCTTCTTTTCGAAGATTGACACGACCGCTCGTGCTGCCAAGCGCATATGCGCTGAGGCTCGTGTTGTTGACCGAGATATATTTTCCGCTGACATAGCCACTCTTTCCTATTGACGGAACATCAATGCGCAGCCATGTTCCAATGACCTCATAGATATTGACGGCTGTGTTCTTTGACAGCGTGTCAACAACCGAATGGCTCGTTCCAACACCTTTGCGAAGATTCAGCTTCGTGGTGTTGACATAACCCGTCGCAAGCGTGGTCTCCGCGTGCGCTGTTCTCATCGGTATCAGGCTCACCATCAGCGCAATGCTGAATAGCCCCGCCAGTAACCGTATCCATATTTTATTTCGCATGTTATTAACCTCCCCGGCTTTCGTGCTCGGCGTACTATCCGTACTAATACGCTTGAATCATACGCTATGCTTAGGCCGTTGTCAATGTCAAGTGAAGTGTATTCACATTCGCTTCACAAATAACACCTTCGACAGGAGATTATGGTTGCAAATCATACGCTGAATTTGCATATTACGCTGCGTCGTAATATTATTGTTTACACATCGTAGTAAACACTCTATAATGAAGCAGAGGTGATCTTTTTTGACGCTTACTGAAAAACTGGATTTGCTCCTGTCCGAACGCAATCTCAACAAGTCGCAGCTCTCAACGCAATGCGGATTGCCGTATACCACCATCGTCAGCCTCTACGAAAAGGGTTCCGAAAACGTCAAGCGCTCCACTCTGCTTGCGCTTGCACGTTTTTTTAACGTATCTCTGGATTATTTAGCGGACGACGATGTAGAAGAGCGCGGAACGCGCATTTACGCCTCCGCGGGGCATTTCGACGTCAGTAAACTAACGCCCGAAGGTCGCGAGCGATATGAGGAATATATTGAATTCTTAGCGGATAAATACACAAAATAGGAACCACGCGCAGGAATCTGCCGCAGAAAGGGAGCGCGACGGGTATGGATCGCATCGAAGAACTCACAACCGAAGCAAGCGAACGCGGAATTGACGTTCACGAACGTGAAATTCCCGTGCCCGGCATGTCCGCGGCGTATATCCGAACGGAGACCGGCGAACACATCATCATCCGTCAGGATGGGACACAGGCGGAGCGCACCTGCTGGCTCGCGGAGGAGCTTGGTCATCATTACACCGGCTCAGACCGGCGGCTGCATTACAACGCGGCGGACGACTGGCGCGCGGAGGCAAAAGCGCGCAAGTGGGCGCACGATCGCCTGCTCTCGCCGGATGCAATCCGCACCGCGGCGCGCAACACCGACGATATCTACGAAATTGCGTTTACGCTCAACGTCAGCGTCGAATTCTTGCGCGAATCCATCGATTGGTATATGGCGCGCGGTCTCTGGGCGCCGGATACATTACCGGAAGAGTTTTCCGGCGAAGAGCCTTCTCCCATCCAGTCGGAAGATAACAAGATAGAAGATTAACCGTTCTTCGCGTAAAATTTGTTTTTGATTTAGGCAGAGTGCGCGGAGCTTTCTTTGGATCGCTTCGCGGATTTGACGATCGCAAAGATCAGCAAAATGACGAGGACGCCTGCCACCACGCCAGAAAAATCAATCCAAATATCCGCAACCTGCGATCCGCGCGAAGAAAAAATCTGAATCGTCTCGTCGGTCACCGCGACGACAAGCCCCGCAAACAGGCAGTTGAGGACGGACTGAAGCTTCACTTTTTGCAGCAGAATCGTCAATAGAACGAACTCCGCGCCCAGCGCACCGAACTCCGTAAAATGCGCAAGTTTACGCACGAGATGGTCGGTTACGTTCTCCGGCGAAAAAATCGCGCTCAGCAGCGGTCGAATGAATTGCAGCACGCCGAGACTCAGCATCTGCGATTCGCTTCTGCTCTTGAGCGAATTTCCCCAGATAAACACAATATTGGCAACGATGAGGATCGAGAGGATCGTGATCCACGTTTTTCGCGTTTTCATACCTTTTTGACTTTCAAACATTCAAATACTTCTTCGGCATTATACACCGCGTTTGCGTGTTTGCGCTACTCTTGTGATCGCGTAAACAATCGCCATGCCTGCCCCCGCGCCGAAAAAGTCGATCCAAATATCCTGCACCTGGCTCGTTCTGCCCGTGAAAATTTGAATGGTCTCGTCGATCACGGCGGTCATCAGCGCAGTAAAGAGCAATAGCGACACGGTTTGTTTCTTGATTGGTGTGGAGAGCCAAACCAGCATCGCCCCCAATATCGCATATTCGATGATATGGGCGGCCTTTCGCACCTCATAATCAAACACCTTGGCCGGAATATTCCCTTGCGGATCGATCAGGGGTTTGAGTAACTTCTCCACCCACCCGCTGAGCGCGTTGGACTGCTTGCTGCCCGCCAGCGAATTCGACCAGATGAACAGCAGTATCAGCGCAAGCAATATCGAAAAAACGATCTGTTTCTTTCGTTTCAAAAACAATGTGTCACCTCTAAATCTGTTTTTACCATTATAAAACCTGTCGATCGGCAAGCGCAAACATGCAATCAATCAACTCACTTCCCAAACAACAATACGAGTCAGAGTCGTATAAC
>JAQVML010000080.1 GCA_028703645.1 Eubacteriales bacterium | reverse complement strand
GCGCATGGATCAATACCTCTATCCATTTTATGAAAAAGACATCGCGTCGGGCGCGCTGACGAGCGAAACCGCGCTGGAACTCATCGAGTGCCTGTTCCTTAAGTTTAACCAGATCGTATATCTAAGAAGCAGCTCAAGCGCGAAGTATTTTGCGGGGTTCCCGATTGGCTTTAACGTTGCCATCGGCGGACAGAGCGAAGACGGGACTTCTTCGGAAAACGAGCTGAGCTATCTCTTCCTTCGTGCGCAGGAGCATCTGCTTTTGCCGCAACCGAACCTTTCGGCGCGCGTGTTTGCGGGATCAAGCGAGCATTTTTTAACCCGCTGTTCCGAAGTCGTCGGCAAAGGCAGCGGCATGCCGCAGTTTTTCAACGACGAGGCGGTCATCCCCGCGCTCAAGGGCAAGGGCATTTCGGACGAGGACGCGAGAAATTACGCCATCGTCGGCTGCGTGGAGCTCACCACGATGGGCAACAATCTCGGCTGGAGCGACGCCGCGATGTTTAACCTCGTCAAGGCGCTGGAACTCGCGCTCAACGACGGCGTCTGCACCCTCACCGGCAAGCAGATGGGCGCGCGCACCGGCACGCTGAAGGATTTTGCCAAGTATGAAGACGTGATTGCGGCGCTGAACGCGCAAGTAGACTTTTTCTTCGAGCGGATGATTCGCTGCTGCGAAGTGGTGGAAAAAGCGCACGCGGAACTGCTGCCTTCGCCGTTTCTCACCAGCGTGATCGACGACTGCATGGAGGCGGGCATCGACGTGACCGCGGGCGGCGCGCACTACAACCTCTCCGGCATCCAAGCGATTCAGTGCGCCAACATTGCGGACAGCCTCGCAGCTCTCAAGACGCTGGTCTACGATGAGAAGATCGTCGACCGCGCGGAGCTGCACGCGGCTCTCGTAAACAACTTTGAGAACGCGGAACTGCTCCGGTTGCGGATGTTGAACAAAGCGCCGAAGTACGGCAACGACATCGAATGGGTGGACGCGATTGCCTTCGACTGGGCGCGCGATTTTGCCGAGCGGCTGAGCCGATATACCAACGTGCGCGGTGGCCCGTATCAAATGGGGCTTTACACCGTCTCCGCGCATGTACCGATGGGGCAAAACGTAGGCGCGACGCCGGACGGCAGATTTGCCAAAGAGCCTCTGGCGGACGGCGGCATGTCTCCCGTCTACGGGCGGGATGCACACGGGCCAACGGCGGTGCTCAAGAGCGTTTCCCGCGTTAAGAGCGAATACGGCAGCAACGGCACGCTGCTGAACATGAAGTTTTTGCCGAGCCTGTTTCGTACCGAGCTGGGCGTTGCAAAGTTTGTACGGCTGCTGCGTGCTTTCATCGAGCTCAAGATCATCCATGTGCAGTTCAACGTCGTCAACCGCGAAGATTTGATCGCGGCGCAAAAGCAGCCGGAGCTTTATAAGAGCCTGACCATCCGCGTCGCGGGATACACGGCATATTTTACCGAGCTGGCGCCGGATCTTCAGCGAGAAATCATCGAACGCACGGAATTTTCGGACATATGATCACCGCGAATGTATTTGACATCAAGCGATTCTCCATTAACGACGGCGACGGCATCCGCACGACGATTTTCCTCAAAGGCTGTCCGCTTCGCTGCAAGTGGTGCCAGAATCCCGAAGGGTTGATTCCCGAAATCCAGCCTTGGTACGCGAAGAACATCTGCGTTGCCTGCAAGAGCTGTATTGCAGCTTGCGAGGCTGGCGCGCTGAGCTGGGATGATCGCGGTGTCGCGATCGACCAGGCGGCCTGCACGCGTTGCGGCAAATGCGTCGTCGCTTGCCCGACCGGGGCAATCCGGTTTGACGCGCAAAAGATGAGCGTGGAAGAAGCGCTGATCGAGATCGAGAAAGATCGCCCGTTTTACGGCAGCGACGGCGGCGTGACCCTCTCCGGCGGAGAGTGCATGATGAGCCCCGCGTTTTCCCTCGGCGTGCTGCGCGGATGCAGGCAACGCGGCATCAATACCCAGATAGAGACGAGCCTGTTTGCTCCGCTGGAGACGGTGGATGCGTTTGCGGAAGCTTCGGACAAGATCATCGCGGACAGTAAGCTGATCGATCCGATCCGGCACAAGCAGGCGACGGGCGTGGACAACGCGGTGATTCTGCGAAACATCCGGCATCTGGCGAAAAACGGAACAAACCTTTTGCTGCGCGTGCCGCTGATTCCGGGGTTTACGGATGATGAAGAGAACATTCGCGGAATCGCAAGCTTTGTGGCTTCGCTGAATCGGGACATCCCCGTAGAGCTATTGAACTTTAACCCCATGTGCAGGGAGAAATATGAGTCCTTGCGCGAGATGTATGAATTTGAACCGGATCAGCGCGAGATTCCGCAACAGAGGGTGGACGCGCTGAAGCAAATATTGACCGAGCACGGTCTGAGAGCAATTTAGGATGGACACGACAGATGAGAACTGAGTTACAAGCATTTCTACAAAAAGCCGCGCGCGGCGAAAACGTCTATCTTTCGGATGTACGAAAGGCGTTTTCCAAAGCGGAAAGCAAGATTTCTTGTAATCTGTCTCTCGTCATAGGTGGCGATAAGCGTTGGGAAATTCGCGTTCCCGCGGTGGAAGAAGCGGACGAACTCCGCTTTGTATATGAGTATTTTTACGTAACGCTCTACAACATCCTCTCGACCTTTGGCGGAACGCGCATGACGCTCTCGATTTCGCCAGAAGACCGGTTTGTAAGAGAACTCTGCGACACGCTGGACGATGTGTTTCAGGTGAATCTAGAGAAAAGCGCGCGGCGCGGCTATGGCAAGTGCCTCAACGTGACCGACCGCATCAACGCGGCGCAAGGAAAGCCCAAGTTTTCGTTTGCGGTGACACAAGATCAGCTGCCGCCATTGACGGACGAGATTGTGCAACATTCCGACGCCGTTTCCGCCTGTCGCGCCGCCGTACAAAAGGCGAGCGACGCACGCATCTGCGGCATCGACATCGGTGGCACGGACATTAAGGTGGTTGGCATTCTGGGCGGAAAGATCGCCGCCGTGAAGGAATATGACTGGTTTCCCGCCGAGATGACGAAAATGGAGCAGGTCATCCATCCGATTTTGCTCATGGCGCGGGTGGTGCGCGCGGCGATGTCGCTGCCGAACACGGCGGAAGCCACAGCCCTTCGCGAGCAAATGCTGAAAAAAGGCGTCTCCAACGAGGCGATGCAAAGCGCGGTGGACACCTGTAAAACGCTCTATGGGGAAGCCCCACTGCTGGACGGCATCGGCGTGTGCTTTCCGGATGTGGTGATCGACGACCAGATCGTCGGTGGAGAAACGTATAAAACGCGCGGCATCCGAAACGCCGCGAAAGATTATGAGTCCGAGTTTATCAAGCTGTCATTTTTGCAAAAACTGCTGTTGGAGCAGTGCAAACCCGGCGGCAAGGTGCATCTTTCCAACGACGGCTCGCTGGCCGCGTATACCGCAGCGGTAGAGCTCGCGCATTCCAGCGATGCAGACAGCGTTGCTTCCGGCGTGTTCGCCCACACGCTCGGCACCGAGCTCGGCACGGGCTGGATCGACGAGACGGGCGAGATTCCGCAGATTCCGCTGGAAGTGTACAACTGCATCATTGACCTTGGCAATCATCCCGCGCGCGCCTATCACGAGCTTGACGCGCGCAGTGTCAATAACTTTAACACGGGGCTTTCCGGCACGCTGCAAAAGTATTGCAGCCAGAGCGGCGCGTATCGATTGGCGCTTCGCATCTTTGAGGAGAAAGCGCCCGCGCGGTATGCGGAACTCTTTGACAACGGATTGTTAGAGCACAGAGACGGCGGCATCTTCGTTTGCCAGACGCCGAGCGACATGCGAAAACCACTCTTAGAGCACTTGATGCGGCTGGCCTCCGAAGGCGACGCTGCCGCGGAGGAAATCTTCCGCGAAATCGGTGAATTCCTCGCGGTCACGTTTGAGGAAGGCGAGTGGATGCTTGCTCCCAAGAGCCGCGCGCGGATTCTGTTCGGCAGGTTCGTCAAGCACAAGCGCTGCTTTGATCTCATGCAGGAGGGTGCCGCCACGAGAAACGACGTTCGCTTTGTGGCGGGAGACGGAACGCTGGCGTTCACGCCCGTCATGCTGGAACTCAAGAATGATCCCGTACATACGGTGGCGCAGTTTGGTCAGGCGGTCGGCGCGGCCTACTTCGCGGCATCTCAACTATAATCGATTTTCATTCATTCAACATTCGATCAGCGGAGGGTACTTATATGAAGGAACAAAATTATCTGGACAGTCTCGTCGGGGTGTTCGGTCATCCCGCGGCGGAGAATCCCGGCGTGGTGATTCAGGAGGCGGCGTTTCGCGCGCTGGGACTCAACCTTTGGCGCTTTCTGACGATCGATGTCGATCCGGACAAGCTGGAGGACGCGATCAAGGGCTTGAAAGCCTTCAAGATGCGCGGCATCAACTGCACCATTCCGCACAAAATCAACGTGATTCCATATCTCGATGAGCTTTCCGAGAGCGCGCGCCTGATCGGAGCCGTGAACACCATCGTCAACAACGACGGCAAGCTCTTTGGCGAAAACACGGACGGCAAGGGCTTTATGGAGTCGCTGCAGCAAAACGGCGTGGACCCCAAAGGCAAAAAGATCGTCATCCTCGGCGCGGGTGGAGCCGCGCGCGCAGTCAGCGTGGAGCTGTCTCTCGCGGGAGCGGGCAGTATCACGATCGTCAACCGTCCGGAGGACGCGGCGCTTGCAAAGAGCCTGATGGAACTGCTCAACAAGATCATGAAGAGCAACTCGTTTGTCACCTGGGATCATACCTATCAGGTTCCGGCGGATACGGATATCCTCGTCAACGCGACGCCGATCGGCCTCTATCCCAACGTGGACGAGATTCCGAACATCGATCTAAATACGATCCTACCCTCCATGTTTGTGCAGGATGTGATTCCAAACCCCGCGATCACGCCGTTTCTACGCGCGGCAGAGGCACGCGGAGCCAGATGGAACACCGGCACGGGCATGCTGATCAATCAAGCCGCGATCAATATCGAACTCTGGACGGGGTTAAAGCCGGATAAGAAGGTTATGTTGAAAGCCCTACAAGAGGCGCTGAGCTAAGAAGGCTCCAATCATTTCGGAATAAGCAAACGACGGATGCGGCTTCGTGTGCGCGGTTGCTTAAATAAAAAGGAGGAATAAACAGAATGTCCAAAAAGATTCTCGTACTGCTCCTGGCTCTCATGATGGTGGTCGGCGTGTTCGCCTGCGCACCCGTCACCGCTCCCGCAACGGAAGCGACCCAAGCACCCGCAGCGGACACCGCCGCGGCGGAAGCAACAGAAGCGCCGGCAACGGATGCCGCAACCATGACCTACAAGGCCGCGTTCATCACGCAGGCTCTCTCCAACGAGTCGCAGGCCTATGCTTGGAAGCAGCTGCAACAGTATGCGTCGGAATATGGTTTCACCGTGGACGTGTTTGAAGGACAGAACGACGTTCAGAACGAGGCGAAGGCCGTCAGCACCTGCATCGCGCAGGACTATGATGCCATCTTCATCAACCCGAGCGACATCAACGCCATCGTGCCCAGCCTGATGGAAGCCAAGGAAGCCGGAATCGTCATCGGCATGTTCTCCTCGGATCTGCCCGCGGAATCGCAGCAGTATCGTGATTTCTTCTGCGGCGTTGACGACACCATGGCAGGCCAGACCGCAGGTCAGGCGTTTGTCGATCATTTCCCGGATGGCGCAACCATCGTTGAAGTCGGCGGCCAGGCCGGTCACGACGCGCAGATCAAGCGCGCGGACGGTTTCCGTCAGGTCATCGACGGCAGCAAAATCACCCTGCTCGACTCTCAGAACTGCTCCGGTTGGGTCACCGCCGATGCCATGGCGATCATGGAAGACTTCATCGTGAAGTACGGCACGCAGATCCAGGGCGTGTTCTGCCACTGGGACAATGGCGCAACGGGCGTCATCGAAGCACTCAAGAACGCCGGTATGACGGATGTTTACGTCGTTGCCGTCGATGGTTGCCGCGCGGGCTATGACCAGGTCAAAGCCGGCACACAAGCGGTCTCCATTGGACAGAGCTTCACCAACATGGCGATCAAGAGCCTCGAGTGCGCAAAGGCCAAACTCGAAGGCAAGGCGTTCGACGCGGTCAACTTCATCCCGCTCGACGTCGTCACCAAGGACAACGTGGACATTCTTCCGTATCCGGAATGGTAAATTTGAGCCAATACTGATCTTTGGCAGGCTTGCCCGGTTCCAACAGTGGGCCGGGCAGCCTTCCGCTGTTGTTTGCAGAATCTGGCGACGCCTGCGGAACGCTCTTTGAGTGGAAGAGAGAAGAGTATAGCAAAACCGCTTGCGGCGCAAAGGAATGCCGATACAAACTGCCATTATTTAGGTCATGATTGACAGTCGCTTTTGAAATTTGCTTGATCAAGCCGCTTGACCAAGTTACTTTTAAAGCCGCTATTGAAAGGGGAAAAGACGGGTGGAAACGAAGGATTCGGGAATCATCCTTTCCATAAAAGACGTGAGCAAATCGTTTCCGGGTGTAAAAGCGCTGGACAATGTCTCGATAGAAGTAGCGCGGGGGATTG
>JAQVML010000079.1 GCA_028703645.1 Eubacteriales bacterium | reverse complement strand
CGAACTTGTATTTAAACTGAACCGATAGTCCTTTTCGCGAAACGTGCAACCGTGGTATACTATTTTCAATATCAGGAGGTGCGGTATGGAACAACTGGATTCGGTCAATCGCCTTGTCTCAATGATGACGCTCTCGGAAAAAGTCGGCCTGCTTTCCGGCGCGGATAAGTGGCACACAAAGGCCGTTCCCCGCGTTGAGCTTGCCGCCGTGATGGTGGCGGATGGCCCCCACGGGCTGAGAAAAGAGGTTCGTGACGGCGCAAAATATCTCGACACCGTCAAGTCCACCTGTTTCCCGACCGCCTGCGCCACCGCCTGTTCTTTTGACCGCGATTTGATTCATCAAGTCGGTGTTGCTTTGGCGGAGGAGGCCCGCGCGGAAGGCGTGGATGTGCTGCTTGGCCCGGGACTCAACTGCAAGCGCAGCCCGCGATGCGGACGCAATTTTGAGTATTTCAGCGAAGACCCCGTCGTCTCCGGCGAGCTCGCCGCCGCGTATATCGAAGGCGTGCAGAGCATGGATGTCGGCACCTCGATGAAGCATTTTGCACTCAACAATCAGGAATATCGCCGCCTGACCACGGACGCGGTTGCGGACGAGCGGGCGATGTTTGAGCTATATCTCTCCTCCTTTGAGCGCGTACTCAAGCGCGTGCAGCCATGGACGGTCATGTGCTCCTACAACCGCGTCAAAGGCGTAAACGCGAGCGATAACCGCTGGCTGCTCACCGACGTGCTGTGCACCAAGTTTGGCTTCACCGGGTTGGTGATGTCCGATTGGGGCGCGGTCAACGACCGCTTGCTGGGCGTTAGCGCCGGGTTGGATTTGGAGATGCCCTATGTCGGCCCGTATCACGATCATCAGATTGAGCGCGCGGTCGCCGCGGGCACCCTGCGGGAAGAGGACGTAGACCGCTGCGCATCTCGCGTTGTGGAGCTGGTAGAGCGGGCAAAGGCGCGCAAAACCGTGCCCTATGACGCAACCGCGCATCATTTGCTCGCGCGAAAAGCCGCGGCGCAGTCGGCAGTTCTATTGAAAAACGAGGATCACCTGTTGCCGCTGAACGCGGGCGCAACCGTCGCCGTGCTCGGCGCGCTGGCAAAAGAGCCGCGCTATCAAGGCGCGGGCAGCAGCAAGGTTCTGCCGCTGGTCATCGAGAGTCCGTTTGAAGAGCTCCTCAAGCTCGGTGTGTCCGCTGTGTTTGCCGAAGGGTACCGCGCCGCGGAGGATGCGCCGGACGAGGTGCTGATTCAGACGGCCTGCGACCTCGCGCGCGGCAAAGACGCGGTGCTGCTCTATGCGGGGTTACCGGATCGCTATGAGTCCGAAGGGTTTGACCGCGAGTCCCTCGCCATGCCGCGCAACCAAACGGAGTTGATTCGGCGCGTTGCCGCAGTCAACCCGAACGTTGCGGTCATTTTGGCTTGTGGCTCCGTCGTCGATCTCGATTGGGAAGCAAGCGTCAAGTCGATTTTGCTCATGTACCTCGGTGGCGAGGCGGTCGGCGGCGCGGTGGCGGATTTGGTCACGGGCGGCGTTTGCCCCGCAGGCAAGCTCGCGGAGAGTTGGCCGCTTCGCCTCAGCGACACGCCGTGCCATGCGTATTTTCCGGGATACACCCGCACGGTGGAATACCGGGAGAGCATCTTCGTCGGCTACCGCTATTACGACACCGCGCAAAAAGCGGTTCGCTACCCCTTCGGACACGGGCTCTCCTATACGTCTTTTTCCTATTCCAATCTGCGCCTGAGTGCGGATCAGCTCAACGCGGGCGAAACGCTTCATGTGTCGCTCGACGTCGCCAACACCGGCGCTGTCGCGGGCGCGGAGGTCGTCCAGCTTTACGTTTCCCATCGCTCCGGCGTTATGTTCACCGCGGAGCAGGAGTTGAAGGGGTTTGAAAAGATTTTTCTTGCGCCGGGCGAAACAAAATCGATTTCTTTTGCGCTCACGCGGCGCGATTTGTGCTATTATGATGTGGCGCTTCAGGATTGGCGTGTCGAAGGCGGCGCATACGAAATCCGCCTCTCCGCCTCCAGCAGGGAGATTCGCCTCCGCGCCGGCATCACCGCCGCGCCGGATGCGGACGCACATGTGCCGGATCACCGCGCGGATGCCGCCTGCTATTATGACCTCTCCGGCGGAATCGACGTGCCGGATTCCGCGTTTGCCGCGGTGCTCGGTCGCGAAATTCCTGCGAGAGAGCGGCAAAAAGGCGAAAAGCACACCATGAACGTTACCCTCAGCGAGGTCAAGCATACGCTGCTTGGGCGGCTGCTGACCTTTATCGGCAGAAAGGTTGCCGAACAGGCAACGGGCACCAACGAGATTGACGGCGGTATTGTCGATCATATTCTCTACACCACGCCGCTGCGGTTGATGAGTTCGGAGTCCGATTTCTCGCCGCTTCAAATCGAAGGCATCGTTCATTTTTTCAATCATGAATTCTTACAGGGTCTCAAAGCATTGTTCAGCAAAGAAAAATAGCCTACCAGCAAACCATACAGCAGTACGTACTCAGATTAAAACCTGCTTTGGCAAAACCGTTATTTGGAGGAACCGTCAGGCATGCATTCCGTGCTCTCTTGTTTCGCGCTTTCCGGCGCGCCAGTCTCCTGCGAACCCTACGGCAACGGGCATATCAACGGCACACAGCTCGTCGTTTGCGAAAGCGGAACGCGCTATATCCTCCAGCACATCAACACAAACGTGTTTCGCGAGCCGGAGGCGCTGATGCGCAATATCGAGCTGGTCACGGCGCATCTGCGAACCAAGGTGAGTGATCCGCGCGGCGTGTTGCGGCTTGTGATGACGCACGAGGGATTGAGCTACGCGGTGGATGTCGGCGGCGAATACTGGCGCGTTTACGAATTGGTGGAGGACAGCGTTTGCTATCAGTCCGCCGATCGCGCGCTGTTTTACGAGAGCGCGGTTGCGTTTGGTCGCTTTCAAAACCAACTGGCGGATTTCCCCGCGACGCAGCTGGTTGAGACCATTCCGCACTTTCACGATACGCCCGCGCGATATGAGGCGTTTTACCGCGCGGTAGACAACAACGCCGCGGGTCGATGCGAAGCGGTTCTGCGCGAAATCGACTTTGTCCACGAGCGGGCTCCGTTTTCGCATACGCTGACCGATTTGCAAGCAGCGGGCGAGCTGCCGCTTCGGGTCACGCACAACGACACAAAGATCAACAACGTGCTCTTTGATGCAACAACGAACCAAGCGCTCTGTGTCATTGATCTGGACACCGTGATGCCGGGGCTTTCGGTCAACGATTTTGGCGACGCGATTCGGTTCGGCGCCTCAACCGCCGCCGAGGACGAGCCGGATCTTTCGAAGGTGCATTTTGACCTGGATCTGTATGAAACCTATTTGAGCGGATATCTCTCCACCTGCGGCGAGAGCCTGACGAAGACGGAGATCGCCATGCTGCACGTGGGCGCGAAGATGATGACGCTGGAATGCGGCATGCGCTTCCTCGCGGATCATCTGGCGGGTGACGTCTACTTTCACGTTACGCGCCCGGGACAGAATCTCGACCGCGCGCGCACCCAGTTTCGGCTGGTGGAAGAGATGGAGCAAAACTGGGCAAAGATGCAAAAACTGGTTCGCTAAACGCTTGAAATATTGTTTCGCTATATAATATGAAACAAAGGCGTAAAAAAGCCCGATTCCACAACAAGAATCGGGCTTTTTTGTATCTGTTGGATTGTTTTTATTTCGCGGATTCGCTTGCCGGCGGTTCCTTCGGGATAATCGAAATCTCCGCGCGCTCGATGCCGTGATTCTTCATCTCCTGCACCTCGATATGCAGGCAATCCGCGTCTACGGCAAACACCGTTCCGTCGTCCGGAATCTCGTTGAGCACGCTAAAGACGAGGCCGTTGAGCGTATCATATTCGTCGGTCGGCAGCGGGCAGCCAATCGCTTCGGAGATATCCTCCAGCGGCACGGAGCCGTGCGTACGCCATACCCCTTCCGAAACGGTGGTGATGATCTGTTCTTCTCCATCTTCCTCTTCATCGATATCGCCAACGATCACCTCGATGAGGTCGTTCATGGTTACAATGCCGCACATGCCGCCGTATTCGTCCATCACCACCGCAAAGTGGTTGCGGCTGCGCTTCATGTCGAGGAAGAGGTCGTCCGCCTTGATGCTCTCCGGCACAAAGCGCGGCGGCTGCACCGCTTCCGCCATCACGCTCTCCCGCGCGCGGTCGTTCAGGCGAAAATATGTCTTCGCATCCAGAATGCCGACCACGTCGTCCGAACTATCGCGGCAAATCGGGTAAAACGAATGACGCGTTGAGTGGATGGTCTCCGCCCAGTCCTGGTCGCTTTCGTCGAGCCAGAGAATGTCCACCTGCGTGCGGTGCGTGAGGATATCCTCGGCAGAGACGTTGTCAAACTCAAACACATTGTGGATCATCTCTTTTTCGTTGAGTTCGATGGTGCCCTTTTCGGAACCCACGTCCACCATCATGCGAATCTCTTCCTCGGTGACTTCCTCGTCTTCCGCATTGGGATCGATGCCAAGCAGCCGGAGAATTCCGTTGGTGGACACGGTCAGCAGCCAAACCAGCGGCGCAAACACCTTTGCCACGCCGTTGATCATGCCCGCCATGCCGAGGGCAAGCTTCTCCGCGTTTTTCATGGCGACGCGCTTTGGCACAAGCTCGCCAAAGACGAGCGTAAAGAACGTTAATATCAGCGTGATCAGCAGAACCGAAATCGTGTTGATCGTGGCGGCGGGGATTGTGGTTCCGCTGGCTGTGATTGCGGCGGTAATCCGCTTTGCGAAGTTATCCGCGGCAAACGCGCTGCCCAAGAAGCCGGATAACGTGATTGCGACCTGAATGGTCGCTAAAAATCTGGCGGGCTGGCTCGTGAGGCGCGCCAGCTTAATCGCGCGCTTGTCCCCCTCCGAGGCAAGCTTTGCGAGCTTCGCGTCGTTCATCGTGATGACGGCGATTTCCGCGCAGGCAAATACCGCGTTGAGCGATATCAGCACCACCTGTAAGATCAGTTCCCAGACTAAGGGATCGTTGCTCATTTTCTACTCCGTAATAATTTCGTTTGCAAAATTGGTTCTTGCGCGGGCACGCTCCCGGCGCTGTGATTCCTTTACTTTTTACTAGAAAAACCTTTGCTTTTCTCTATAAAAATAAGAAGCTTTCTTTTTCCGTTTCGCGGCCACGTTTTGCCAAGAAATAGAAAAAGCATAATCTGTTCTCAACTTTAACAGAGACAGATTATGTGCTTCAAAAGATATCCGGTCATGCGATTAGGGTTGTGGTCGCCGGTACTGTCGCTCTCTTCGTCGCTCATAGCTTTCCTCTCGTGGTCATTCTGTTTTAAGTATACCGATACATGCGAAAATTGTCAATGATTCGGGAGGATTCCAGCAAATCGTTCTGTTGCGTTCTGTCCATACATCGTATCATCGTGCGGGTTTGGGGAGGCCATCCCCCGCTCAATTGTGGCGTTTCGTTGACAATTTGTTGAGAAACGTTTATATTCTATTCATTATTTGCACTCATACTTCAAGATTGGAATGGAATCAAATGGAAAAAACCATAGCAAAACGCCGCCGCGGCGATCGCCGCGACGCAACTCTCGTACGCGATCTCGACTCGATGCACGTCTTTATGCCGATTATGATGCCGAGCCGCGCGGATAACGAAGCCTTTATTCAGGAGCTTGTCGACATGAGCGCCGTTGAGGCATATCTGGAACAAAAGAACGCGCAAAACCCGGAATACAAATACACCTTTTTTCATGTAATTCTCGCCGCGCTCTCGCGCACCATCGAGATGCGCCCGCGGATGAATCGCTTTATCATCGGCAATCGTTATTACGATCGCAACCACATCTCCTTTTCCTTCATCGTCAAAAAAGCGTTTGCGGATAACGCGGACGAGTCGGTCATGATCCTCAAATACGATCCCACGAGCGAAAAATCCTCGATCGACATGATTCACGATAGGATTTGCGACTTTGTGTATTCCGTTCGCACAAGCAACAAGACGGACGGAACGACCGATATTCTCGATACGCTGGCCAAAGCGCCGATGTGGATGCGGAAGCTGATCATCGCGGCTCTGCGCGCGCTGGACGAGCATGGTCATATGCCGAAAGACCTCGCGAGCGAAGACCCCTATAACAGCACCGTCTTCATCTCCAACCTTGGCTCCATCAAACTCAACGCAGGGTATCATCATCTCTCCAACTGGAGCACCAACTCCGTGTTTGTCGTAGTCGGTGAAAAACACATGCAGCCGTTTTACAACGCGGCGGGTTCGGTCGAAGTCAAGCCCGCGCTGAATCTCGGCCTGACGCTCGACGAGCGCATTGCGGACGGATACTATTACTCCAAGACCGTCCGTCTTCTTAAAAAATTCTTAGCCGAGCCGGAGTTGCTCGACATCCCCGCCAAGGAGGAACTCAACATTGAGTATTAAAACCGCGACAAAGTCCAAGCAGGACGTGCAGCCGGAATTGAATTGTTATCCGTTTTGCGAAGATATGTCCAACGTACCCGCGCCGTGGTTCGCGTTTTATGGCGACGTGGATCAAACGCTCTCCTACCCCGACGCCTCCATGTTTGACATGCT